>JAUIJG010000401.1 GCA_030431355.1 bacterium | reverse complement strand
ATCCCCATACTTTCCTGCCCTGAGATCCCAACGTCCCTGGCCGGGTCTGCGAATTTCTAGATTGTCGAATAGACCCTGGGGCAACTCCAGCTCAATATTTCTGTCAACGTTGAAGTACCCCAAGCCGCGACACTTTTCACACTGCATTCGCTCCAGCGGCTTCTTCTCCATGCAGTCTTCACAGGGAGTAGGGTCGGTGATGATAATCTGTTTTCTTGTGCCCTTAACCGCCTCTTTTAAGGTGACATCAATCTCCATTTCAAGCGCCTGGGCTTGAATTTGTACTTGATTAATCTCTTCAGTCCGCTTTACTTTTTCCTTCTGTTCGACTTTGCCCTTGGTCACCTTGCCCCAGAGAGCTCGAACATCGGAAGTCTGTCTCACTACTTCGCTATTTTTGTCATAGTCTTTGCGCTTCTGAGGGTTCATCAAGACCTCATAGGCGTCGCAAATATCTTTATAAGTTCTAGCCTGGACTTCGGGCTCGATGGCATGGGCGGCAATATGCGGACCAAACTTTTCATAAAGCTCGTTGTATGCGTCCTGAATCTCATTCGTAGTCGCATTCGCCTTAACTCCCAGGATGTAATAGTAATCCTTGTGAGTCTTGGTCGGAGCTGGTGAATTGTCTTGTTCTGACATAAGTATAATTGTGCTGAACTAGTCAGCCACAGAGACTATGCAATTTCCTACTAAAATCCCTTACTACGGGAAACCGTAAAATCATACAGTTAATTTTAACGGTAGCAAATACTTCATACCCGCTGGGGCCTTTTAAATCTCGCCGGGTCCTCAACAGGCTTAACAGAGACGTGTTTCAGCCGATCTTCGCAAAAAACGCCATGTCTTATAAAAAGCACAATTTTAATGGTCAAAAGTGAGATTCAAAAGATTAAACGGGGCAGGGTCTCTTAAGTAACGTTCCACTCAAGTATTCAAAGAGCCTCCCATTCGAGAGGCTCTTTTTTACTTGCTACCAGTCGGAAATAACTACAAAGTCACCACAGCCGCACTTAGCCGCATTTAGAATAGCCACAGGATTGACAAACATTGCATCCATCAATCCGGAGCCAGGATTCGCCACCACACTTTGAACAAATCAAATTAGTACTGATACCACCTGCGGTTGCGCTCTTCGCTCCTGCGTCACGGTTTACGCTCGGCTTTTGTGGGACAGAAGGTTTGTCCTCCAGGGAAACCACATCGACTCTGGCTTCGTTAGCCTCTTTGCCGTGGGTGAGACGATACTGCTGAATCGCTTTAGCGAGTCCATCACAAGGAGACTGAACAACCACCGACTTCTCCGCATTCGCGAACTTATAGAAGGCCGGATAGCCCGACTGGATGTTGACCAGCTGCCTGACCACGGTGATCTCTGCTTTCGCTCTCTCCTCTTCCCCGAATTCGGCGGCATACTGGAGAAAGGCGGAAGCCAATCTGCCAACAGCTTCGAACAGACCTGATTCAATCGCCCCGGGCTTGCCCATTCTGGCGTAGACTTCTATCAACTCGCCGGGTCTCTCCGATTCATGGTTCAGGCTGACATGAAGGGTTGATCCTCCTTCCGGAGTACCGACTCTTACTTTGTAAGTCTGACCATCGGTCTGCTCCACGTCGATGGAGCGGCGTTCTTGATGACCTAGCTGGGTAAGGAGATCAGACTCCCTTTCATAATCTTCTTTTGCGATTTTCTCAACCGGTTGGGAAAGACGGCTACCATCCGGATAGAAGGTAATGTCTTTGACACCCAACTTCCAGGCAAGCATGGTCGCCTCATGGACGGCAGACTCTTCCGAGTCCAGAGGAATGGAGCAAGTGTTGGAAACTGAATTGAACGCTTCCGGATAATCCGAAGCCCCCTTATGTATGGCAGCCAGGTGGAGGATATAAGCCTCCGGCTCCACCTCAACCCTGATGGGATAAGCCTTTTGAACAGCTTCCGGAACGTCCTCTATGCCGCGGACCGACTTGTGGTTCGCTCGAATTTTCTTCAGCAGTTCTTTCTCTTTCTCTTCAGACCTTGGCCAGGCATTATGTCTCTCCATCAAATCTTTGAAGCCAGGGGCGACAAAATCCACGAATCTGGAGCGAACCTTTCTTGAAAAGACGATACCGTTGTGCGGATCAACACCCCAGCTCGTTTGTAGAGCCTGGGCAAGTGTTCCTGTAGGAGCGTTATTCGTCATACAAGAATTTCTCACTCTGAGACCTTTTTGATGGAAGCGGCTTCCCTCCCACAAGGGATAAACGCCTCGCTCTTTGGCCAGCTCCATGGAAGCTTCCACGGAAGCCCTGGTGTATTGTCGGAACAGATCTTCTGTCGCTTTCAATCCTTCCTTGCTTCCAAAGCTCACACCAAGACGAGAGAGATATTCAGCGATACCGGCAAATCCGCCACCGTTTCGCCTCTCCATGCGGGCGGTCATATTTTGGGCAGGAATCGGATACCAGCTAACATCGGTGACATTGTCCATAAAGCGCTGTTGAATTCTGGCCACCGAAGCCATCTTTTGCATGTTATAGGTATAGTCAGGATTCCAGAAATCCGGATGAGCGGCATGCATAGAAGATAGATTGCAATTGCCCATGTAGAAGCGACCGTCTTTGCCCGGTCCGGCAGGCAAGAACTGCTCGCCGCAAGGATTACAGGTGTTTAGATCATAGACATGATTGTTGGCATTACCCGAGTTAATAGCTTCGTAGAAGCCGATTCCAGGCTCCCCTGAATCCCGCATCCCTTCTATAACTCTTTGAAATACTTCAGGACCGAAGAAATAGCCTCTTACTCTTACGTACTTGTCGGTTATCTCGACAATTGCGTTTTTGACTTTGCGAGCAGCCTCCAGAGCTTCAGGATATTTTTCCAGGTCCACGGAGTACTCTTCATAAACAGGCTCTTTGGTGAGCTTGTTCACCTTAATCATTCCTGTCTTCTCGTCCATTATAGGCTTTCTTGGATCATAGAGAGGACCGCTCCAGGGCTCCCCTTTAAAGTCAGCCTGGAAAAAGACTTTGTCTCTCACAGACTCCATAAAACCAGGCATGGAAAGAACTGTTACGTTGGTGTTCTTAAGATAGTTCTGACGCTCGATGTATTCTGTATAGAGCTGACCATACCTGGCTTCCGCCATCTGAAGCAGTCTCTTCTTGTACTGCATATTGTCCTCTTCAGGCATCTGAGCTTCTTCTTTGCCAAGTTGTCCATAAACAGATGACATTGTCGGCGGTGCAGAAAGTTTTTTCTTGTCGATAAAGAACAAGATATCCGGATGGTTGGAGTTACGCAGCTCGATTAAGGCTCCACCACGCCGCCCTCCCTGGGCAACTGCTTCTACCGCTTTTGCAATAGTCTTTTCATAAAACCGATCGGGACCGGAAGCGGCAGCACCATTGGAAATTATCGAAGACCAGGGTCGCAATGTAGAAGTGTTCAAGCCCATACCCATCGCCGCTTTGGCAGCCAGGGCTTCTATGCGCGCCGCTTCCTGAATTCCTTCCAGGCTGTCTTCCACATAGGTCACACCACAGGCGGCAAGACATCCTTTGCCCCGCAACTTTCCGGCAAGACGACCCATTTCCACTTCGTGTTCGTTCAAACCTTTTGTTTTGCCCGACTTGACCGCTTTTCTCAATTCTTCAGATCTCATCCAGATCTCGTCTTCTTTGAGTCCCAACAAGGTTCCATGAGCCCAATATTTCAGTACATCCAGGGATACTTCCGGGTCCGCGTTGATGTTGGCAGGAGTATTAGCCCAGAACTTCTGGCTACCTATATGATCTGAAAAAGTCTTTCTCCAACGAAGAACTTCCTCGTTTTTCAAAGCCTGCTCCAGGGAGAGATCGATGATCTCTTCGACCGAAAGCTTATACTTCAATTCTGCTATTGCTACAGAAGTAGCGACTCTATATATGATGCCATTTATATCTTCGATCGGTTGCCCTGTCACAGGGTCTCTTTGAGCATAGAGACCGACTAAAGTTTCCTGGGTCGACTCGAAATAAAGATCGGCAAAGTCTGCTGAACTATCTTTCTTCTGAGTAACTCCCTGGGTAGCTTCAACGGCTCTATCATTCTTCTGGACTTTGAGCATTCCTGTAGTTTCCTTTCTTGTATATGAGCATGGGCGTGGTAGTACGACATCCACCGAAGCAGTACGGTAGAAGTCCTGCAATCGCGCGCTAAACGGCAGCTCCAGGGTTACTCGATAACCGCAGGAGGCTTAATTAAGCGCACTTTATTTAGTTGTTGTTTTTTGATTCGAAAAAATTCGTTGGTAATAATGTACTACCGATAGTGCATGCAATCAACATAAAAATTTAAAATTTCCACCACCCAATCGCCCATTCCCTCGCTCCCGCCTGGCGATACAGCCTCCGATCTTTTTAGGGCGAAATTTTTCTAGCACCTATATATGGTGCATACCCATCGAAGCACACGAAGAAGTCATTAGCTGAAATACAAGCACAGCAGGCTCTTTCGGATTCAGCGATAAACAATAGATATACTGGCCTGGTAGTGTGGGTGACACCATTATCTGCCGCTTATCTTAATCCGGTATCACTAGCGGTTCGATATAGATCCGACATCTATTAACAATCCGAAGGATTCATGCAAAGAGAATGCCACTCCTGGCTGTTCAAAACCTCTTCTGAATCAACCAAACACACATACCCAAAACACCCAACAGATATACACGGCACCTCCATCCTGCACCACGAACCACCACAACAAGGATCCAAGATCAACATCAGGCAACTCCGAAGCCGATCTTCAACATGAATTGAAGACTTTATTGTGCATCCAAGATTTTTACTATATTTTATAGTTTTTTAAAAACACCGCAATTATTCACGGGAGTGACACTAATCTAATTTTCAAAGC
>JAUIJG010000400.1 GCA_030431355.1 bacterium | reverse complement strand
CCAGGATTTGCCGGAGTACAGGGTAATACCCCATCACGACCGGGTTCCAACGCCATGGCTGCCACAGCCGGCGCCGCCCATGCTGTCAATCCGGAAACCGGAATGCCCATTCCGACTGTGGCCCAGGCTGCGCCGGTGGAGAGCGGACCGAGATCCTGCCCCCACTGCAACCAGCATGCGGGTAAAGGTAAGTTCTGTATTGAATGCGGTAAGTTTATCGGTGCCGGAGCCCAGGCTCAAGGTGCGGGTAACGGTCAGCAAATTGTGGGACCGATGGGCTCCAGACCGGAGAACCCGGACAAGCCTATGCCCAGACATGGTGGTCTCGACGTGACCGATCGGTCTCAGATGCCTTCCAAGAAAGAGCCCGGCGCTATGCCGCAGCAAGCTCCTAACTTTGCCGGCGGTGCAAATCCCTTTGCCACAGCCACAGGAGCCGCTGTTCAGGGCGGAGGACTGACAGCCAACGGAGCAGGTCCGCTCTCCCAGAGAGTAGCCCAGGCCAATCAGGCAGTACAAGAGATGAGCCAGGGGCAGTCTGCTTCTAGAGGCGCCGGTGAGAATCAAAGAACTCCCGTGACGAGTCTCAAGCCGGACATCTCCAAGTTCGGATTCGCCCAGAATATTCAACAGAATACCCAGGGCACCGGCCAGAACGGCGCGGATAAGAATAATCCCGGAGTTGAATTCTAGGGAAGAGTTTTAATCCCTTTTTCAATTAAAGGGGTATAAAATCGGAAGGATATGTATGCCCCTAGCATTTCTTGAAATCTTTGATTCAAGTAGCTTGCGGGCAACTGTCCCATTTTTCAACGCTAACTGGAAACTCTTATGGTAGATCGAACTAGTCGGGGTAAAGGAAAAAAGAGAAATATAGTTCTGATGGAGCGAGATTTATCAGCTTTATTGCAACTGTATCTTCATAGAACGATAACTTCGAGCCAGTTAGCCAAGCTCTGTTTCTCCGACATAAGTTATGAAACCGCCCGAAAGCGGCTGCGGAGGCTGCAGCAGGCAGGGTTTACCGGCTCATCTTCCAGCGGAAGAATGGAAGGGCGAGGACGTCCTGAGCTGATCTACTTTCTTACCACCTCCGGAGCAAAGGCCCTCGAGCAGCACAAAGGTGTCTCCTGGGAGGAGATTCCCACCGGTCCGCCCCATACTTACCACAAAGAACATTTTCTTCGTCTGGTGGATGTCAGGCTTGCCCTGGTCGAAGCCCAAAACCAGGGGATTATCAGTGAGTTGGATTTTTCAACCGGAAGAGAATTTTGGCAAGAGTTGTCCGGTGACCGAGCCTACGGGGCTGAGCAGGCGGACGCGACCATTACCCTCAAGTATCCTGGAACGGACAGGATTCGTATACTCCTGGAGATAGACACCGGTAACTTTCGACAGACCCGGCACTGGGAGCCTAAGATTCGATCGTTTTTGCAGACCGGCTTTCCTATCTGGGTGGTTACCGGTTCTGCTCCCAGGATAATGACGCTTCAAAAGTGGACCCAGCCTCTCCTGGAAGAAGCCGGTGTCGGTCCTGGAAAGTGTGTTTTCACCGTCTATGATGATCTGATTAATCTCGGAATCTTCGGCGCTGTCTGGCAGCGCACCGATGGTAGTGTCACTAATCTCCGCCCTCGCACGGCTTCTCCTACAATGGAAGAAGATACCTCCGGCTTCCCGAATATTTGATAGAGCAACTAATCCGGCTGTTTTTCCCGGGTGTTTATATCGGGGTCTGAACCTTAAAACTGCTTGACATGCAATGGTTTCGAGCTTATCATTGGGAAAGCTCGCAGCTTACTCGCTCACGAACACACATACAAAATAGAGAAGCTACCTAAGCGCCCTTCAAATGGTAGCCTGGAGACATATTATGTCCATTCCCCGCGGTCTGGAGGCTTTTAGCCCAGATTCGTCTATTTCTGATGGCGCATCCTTATCTCAGACCTTTTTCAATTCTCCCGAATTAAGAGAATCTTTCGGCAACATTCCCGCCCGGGAGAGCGCATCGATTGTGGCGGATCAAGTCGACCCGGCTGATCTTCCCGACGGCTATCGGGCAGCCATAGAATCAGATTTGAAGGACTATCCTTTACTCGATCCCCAACTTGCCGGCCAGATAGAAGCTGCCGATGAGTTGGTTATTTCAAGTCCGTCTCAAAACAGTGATACTCCCCCGGACTATCGCCTGGTAAAGGGAGAAGATGGTACCTATCACCTTGAGAAAGTGAATCCGAATGCGGATCCCCTGGAAGACGGAAAGATAAATATTGAGATGGATCCTGGAGACAAAGAGCTTGCAGAAGCGATTAAGGAGTCCGACCGAAGCCTTAAAGAGTATATTCGAGAACTGATGCACTACTTCACCAAGAACAATCCAGGCTCAACACCTCCTGTATGGTGGACCGACATTCTTAATAGTGAGCCGAATATTCCGGAGCAGTCCAGTCCCATTCCCATAAGAAATAGTGCTTCTCCGCCGCCCCAGGCCGGTCCGGAGTCCGCACCGCAAGCGGCGCCAGAGACAGCTCCAGAAACGGCTCCAGATAAGCCGGCAAGCGCTGAGCCTCCGCAAAGACATTCCCCTGACACCAGATCTAGTTCCAGTCGAGGATCTTCCGGCGGTAGCAGTGGCGGTGCCGGCTTCCGCTCGCGCTCTAGAGCGCCCGGCGGCAATGACTACTCTAGTCCGGCTGCTGATTCCAGACAAAGTGCGCCCAGCTTCCAAGACGATTCCAATTTCATGGGTAGACTGAAGACCATGCTCTATGGCAATGAGAGCGGCGGCAATCCGCAGACATTGAACGAATGGGATGTGAACGGCATCTCGGTAGGTCTGAGGCAGTGGCATGCCGGTGGAGAGTTGCCGGAGTTACTTAACGCCTGGCAGGAAGCAGACCCGCAGAAGTTCAATCAGTACTTTGATGGACGTTCTGTGGCTGAAATAGATCGTCTTGGTCAATCTAGAACAGGAGTGCAGGAGATTCTCCCGGGAATGAAAGAGGCTCTGGCAGATCCTCAGTACCAGGAAGTCCAGACTAAACTTGTGGATGATTTTCTTGCAACCACGGTGCACAGGGGAATGGAAGCCGGACTCAGCACCGAAAGAGAGCTTGCCCAATATGTTGATTTGACTAATCAATCTCCGGCCTGGGCGGAAGAGGCTCTGCCTCTGGGGGCTGCCCCCGGGGATCAATCTCAAGCTATGGAAGATGCCACTCGCAATGGAAGATATGGACGATACGCCTCTATCCAGAGTCAGTTCTCAACAGATGAAGCCAGTCTTGTGGCAAAGGTTCCTGAGCCCACCCAGCTTGGCGAGCAGTTGGCCCGGGCTGCTCTGGTTCAGGATAGCCGTATGGCCGGAACGGGCAACTGCGCGGCAGCGGTGCAACGAGCCCTTGCCGCTGTCGGCCTTGAACAGTTTGTCGGTTCAGGAGATGCCTGGGATATGCTGGATCCTCTCCAAAGGAGCGGTTTGTTTGAGGTTGTGCCTATGAACCAAGCCACCGTGGGTGATATTATTGTTCGACCACCCTCCGCCAATAGAAATGACAATAGTGTTTATGGAGATATCTCTGTTGTCACCGCCCGTAATGGCAGCAATATAACCCAAACTAATGATGCGACCTATCAGTTCGACCCCGATAATGCTCGATATGATGGGCGAGCAGTCTTTCTTAGATATCGCGGCGCCGATAGTTCCAACCTGGCCTAGGCATTTTTAGATGCTTTCCGCGTTTAAAAGTTTGTCGGCAAAATGGCAGGCTGAAAAATGACCGGGTTCAATCTCTCTTAGCTCCGGCTCTTCTTTTTTGCATCTTTCTTCAGCTAGCGGACAGCGAGTGTGGAAGCTGCATCCCGGTGGGGGATTGGCCGGACTGGGCAGGTCTCCTTCCAACAAGATTCTATTGCTTCTGTCATAGGACGGGTCGGGAACAGGAGCAGCAGAGATGAGAGCCTGGGAATATGGATGCAGAGGTTTTTCATAAACAGCCTGGCAATCTCCTATCTCGACGATCTTACCCAGGTACATCACGGCGATTCGATCGCTGATGTATCGAACAACATCCAGGTTGTGGGCAATGAATAAATAAGTGAGATTGAATTCGTTTTTAAGATCAATCAGCAAGTTAAGAATTTGAGCCTGGACACTTACATCCAGTGCTGATACCGGTTCGTCCGCGACTATCAACCGGGGTCTCAGGGCGAGAGCCCGGGCTATTCCTATACGCTGCCTCTGGCCCCCTGAAAATTCGTGGGGGTATCTCTCCGCCATCTGCCGGGATAGTCCTACCAGGGAAAGGAGGTCCAGCACTTTAGTCTTCAGCTCTTCTCCCCGGGCAACCTTGTGAACTTCTAAAGGCTCGGAAACAATCTGCTTTATCGTCATCCGGGGATCCAGGCTGGCGTAAGGATTTTGAAAAACAATCTGGAGATACTTTCTTAGAGCCTTCATCTCTCTTTCTTTCAAGGAGAGAATATCTTTGTCTTCGAACTGAACAGTACCGTCGGTGGCAGGAAGCAGTCGCAGCATCACCCGACCGAGGGTGGACTTACCGCATCCTGATTCACCCACCAGTCCAAGGGTTTCTCCTTCCCTTATCTCCAGGTCTACTCCATCGAGGGCGCGAACTGCTCCCACTTGCCTGTTGAAGAAGCCTTTCTTTATGGGAAAGTGTTTTTTCAAGCCTTTGATTTTTACCAGGATTTTTTTCTGGTTGCCATTGCCGTCAGAGTTGGTTTGGCTCATCATCTTTTCCGGTACTAAATTCCAGAGGCAATAGTGACATATTGACAATCGCTTGTTATCACAGAAAGTAGAAAACCAGGATTCTTTTAAAAATCCTGGTCTAACGAGCTGTTTTTACTTTCACTTTCCTCCTC
>JAUIJG010000399.1 GCA_030431355.1 bacterium | reverse complement strand
CGGCTTCTATGCCTTCGTTCAAACCGACTTCAATTACTTCAATCGCCTTCCCCGGAGCAGGATAGTGAGCGGGATTGGCACGCATTCGAATCGCCCTCTTTGACAATTTGATCGCTTTTGCCCTGGCGCTCGAACCGCCGTCTATCTCTTCTGCTCTGGCTTCTCTTTCGGTCAGGAGTTTCTCCCGGTCAAATTCCCCTTCTTCGGGGGCGGCAAGTTTTAAGGCTTCTTTCTCGGCTCTGGCAAGCAGTGTTTCGCTATCTTCAAGGTCGTCCACAAGACCGATATCCAGAGCCTCTCGAGCCCCTATGGTGCCGCCTGACAGGATCAGATCAATCGCCTTGCGATAGCCTACTAACCTGGGCAGGCGCTGGGTGCCGCCCAGACCGGGCAGAAGACCGAGGGTTAATTCCGGAAGACCAAAGATTGTCGAAGAAGATTTGCTGGCAATTCTTTTGTCCAGGCAGAGGACCATCTCCAGCCCTCCACCCAGGCAGGCCCCATCTATGGCTGCCACGGTCGGAATATTCAGAGCTAGAACTTCTTTGAGAAAGGCATGACCCCGGCTGGACAGAGACCGAGCGGCGTTCTCATCCTCAAATTTAGCAATCTCTTTGATGTCCGCACCGGTGATGAAAATATCCGGTTTTGGACTGTGAAGGACCAGGGCTTTTAAGGACGGGTCCTTTTTAATCTCCTCCAGAGATTGCATAAAGCAGTCGAGCACGAAGGAAGACAGGGTATTGGAAAGTCCGGAGACATCGATTGAGAGGAGCGCGATGCCCGAAGGCTGTTTTTTTACAAGTTTGATTACGTCGCCGAAACTGTATTCGTTTGCTTTCTCTTCGGTGGCCATGGATCGACTCAAAGCTCTAACCTCTGTTTACCGTCTTTGTATAAGGTAGCCTTTGATTCTAACGTCTTCCGCCTTGAATTTGATGTTTGCAACTGCCACTCTTAAACTAAAATAGCCATATGAATAGCCATATGACAGGTTTCCGGAGCAAAATACAGACCTCTTCCTGGAATGACTTTCCAGAATCTTTCTTCGGGGTCTCTTGAGAACTTTCTATTCCCGTTCTATATAACCGGATAGTGAATACCCGAGTAACACCGAATCAGATATCATCTCCCGGGGCAGGATATAAGCGTTGCTTTCCAGGTCGGCTTTCTCTTCTGCTATTTTGTATATCTGCTTGAACTCTTCTTCAAAAATTTGATCGATTACCGAATATGAGCCCTGGGGCTTGCCTCGGTAAAGAAAACCGAGAGCGTTGGAGTTCTTTTCATTCTCTGTCAGGGTAAAGCAGGCTGTCTCTTCGCCCGAAATCAGCTCTTCTAAGACTTCATCGATGTAAGTCACCGGACTTTTACCCTGGGAGCCCTGTTCATGGACTGGGCAACCTATGAATAGGGCTGCCATAGAGAGGACTATCTCTTCGGGTAGTTCATAGACCAGAATCTGGGCATCTTCCTCTTTCATGTCTTTGAACATATTGCGCAGAGCTTGTTCGAACAGGTGGGCTTCAGGCAGATTTTTTGAGCCGTATATGCAGCCCACCGCTCGTCCCTGGTAAAGCAGCACCGCAGATCTTGATTTTGCCGTTTCGGAGGTGGACTTAATACAGCCGGTGAGCCTGGCTGTTTCTATGTCTTTGATCAAATGGGAGATATCGCATTCTTTAGCCGAAAGAGAATGGGTCAACTTTCCGGTAATGCTCGGCATTATGAGATCCACTGCCCGTCTGAGCTTGACATTGCTCGGGTAGGAGTCCGCCCAGATTGTGAACGGTGTCTCGTCTTCATTGTCAAGGCCGAACTGGACTCTCTCCGTGGTGCCGACCACATAGGCGAATGTGACCAGGGCTCTATTGTTGTGCATGCAGACAAAAGTGGTTGGCACTGAGATGCCAAGCTCAAGATTGTCCCGGCTCGGGACAAAAGCATCTATGTCGTAGGAGAGGATCAGGCCTTTATAACCGCCAGGTTCTTTTTCAAGCAGTTTGCACATAACTGCTTGACCGGGTTTGATCTTCTTCTCTGATTTGTCTTTTGCTTCGTTCATCTCGATTTTCCAGAGGATGATTTTAGCACCTTGAATAGAGCATAGCAGCTCCGTAGAATAGAGCCTGTTATGAAACCTCTCTACGGCTCCCACGGCTCTCAAGTTAAACCCGGGCAAAGACTTCTCCTCGGAGCAGTTCTGGTTTTGTCTCTTTCAATATCTGCCTGTCACTCCCCGGGAAACTCATCGCTGCATACCTCGACTGAACCTGTGACCATCGAAGAGGAGCGCCTGATCTATGGCAAGAAGATAGCGGCCATGGCCGAGGAGTTGGACCATGGATTTGAAGATGGCTGGATCTGTGGACGAAATACCCGGGTGCATAAATCCGGATACAAAGACGTGGACCCCAATGTAAAAGCGGAATTTGCTCTGGCTTATCAGGAGATGATAAACAAGACCAGTCAGAATCTGGCAGTTGATATAGATAGTTATGTACCTTACAGCAAGCGTTTTGAATTTGCCTTGAACTGGTGGCGTCATTCAAAAGCCGGGGAAGCTTTTGAAAAAGAGTCGGTCAAAAAGAAAATCGTCTGGGTGCATGAGTCTCTTCTTGACGGCAGCGAACTATTCTGGCGGGTTTACGAGCTGCAGCATCCCGGTCAGGTGAATTCGGTTGCGGTTATGGCCCATGACAAAGAGCAGGATATGGTCTTTAACTACATGGAGAGGGAAGGCGAACAGGGTACTTTTTCAAAGCTTTATAAGAAGTGGTTTTCGGTTCTTGATAAATCTGGGTAGATTTTCTATGGGTATGGTCAAAGGATTATTCAGGTTTGTCCGGTCAAAGCGAAGAGAAGTATTCTAGAGAAGCGCTTTTTCACAAGCGTCTTGCCGATATGCGGGCTGAAAATGAGCAATTCCCCTGGAATATCTCCGAGGTGCCCGAGTTCGAAATTCCTAAAGAGCAATCTAAGCTCTTTGCCGATCGCTCCATCGAGGATCCCACTCTATCCGACGAGGAGATAGAGCGACGGGCTCTGCTTGACCTTACCTCCTATAACTTCTGGACTTTCTACAAGCGCCTCAACTATGAACTGCGCAGAGCCAGGCGGTATGGGAGAGATCTCTCACTGCTTTTAGTGTCAATCGATCAACTGGAGCGTGTTACCAATCATTATGGGCTCCAGGCGGAGAACTCGGTGGTTCTAAGTGCCGGAAGAATTCTTTTAGGCTGCGTCAGGGATGTGGATATCGCCGGTCGCTGCCGGGACGATACTTTCGGGGTGATACTACCGGAGACACCGATCACAGGGGCCGAAGTCGCGGCTGAGAGAATTCGGACCAAGATGGAAGATAGCCACATAGTTATAGACGGTAAATCTTTCTCTTTTACCGTAAGCGTGGCCGGTACTTGCCTGGTCGGCCCAGAGGCCGGAGAAAAGAATCCCGCCGGTGAAAGAGGGGTTGATCAGCTTGTGGCGGACGCCATTAGCATATTGAAAGAGTGCATCGCCGCCGGTGGCAACACCGTAATAATCGATTGAGTTAGAGACTGTTCAAACGATTTTGTGCTTTCGCCTTTCTCGGGTCTTTGGGATTTGCCAACTCGACGAATTTTTGCAATTCGGATTTTTCCAGATTCTGATCTCCGGCCTTGGCATGGGTCAGGCTCAATAAGTAGTGGGCATTGGCATTCTTCGGCTCTATGGAGACAGCCTTCTCATAGGCTAGTCTGGCTGCTTTATAGTTGCCGTCCAACATCAGAGTGGAGCCTAAATTGATCTGGGCCGTGGCCGATTTAGGATCTAGCTTGACTGCCTGGTTGGCATGAACCAGAGCGTTGTTTAGATCACCGGAGCGAGCCAGGGCGTAGCTGAGGCGATTGTGGAGTTTTGCTGACTTTGGATAAAGCTTGATTGCCTGGTTGAGAAGATTCACCGCCGTATCCGGGTCTTTCTTGGCCAACATCATGGTGGCAAGGGCCGTGAGGACAACCCGGTCTTTTGGATTTAGCTCGTAGGCTTGTTTAAGTTGTTCCAGAGATTCATCGTATCTTCCCAGTTTGGAAAGCACCCGGGCATAGTTCGCTCGATAGAGCGCGTCTCCGGATTTCTCTTTGATGGCTCTTTCAAATAGTTCTGCCGACTCTTGCCACTTCCCTTTCAGAGCAAGAACCGCAGCATAGTCAGCCAGAGCACTGGCGTAGTTAGGATCGGTCTCTATTGCTCTTTTATATTGGACCATGGCCTCATCTACCTGACCTTTATAGAGTACGGAGTTGGCCTGGAAATAGTAGGATTCGGCAGCCAGAAACTCAGTCACATTTTCGGGTAAATCATCCACGGTTTCCAGGGCTGGCACCCCGAGACTCAAATCTTTCCCCTTCCATTCCGATTTCAACATCGGTGTCTGCTTAGCTGTATAGCGACCGGCATATGCAGTGGTATCGGTCTCTGTCTGCTTTTGAGCTTTTTCAAAAGCATCTTCCAGAGGGATCAGACCATCGTTTTGTTTTAAGGCGGAGATGAAGTTTTTGGAGAAGATATTGCCCCAGCTCATCTGATTCGGCCTGCTGGAAGAGATGAGGATATAGCCCGAGCCGGAGATCATGCGGTCCGGATCGAAGTTCATTTTTTTATCGCCCAGGGACTTGGCTCCTTCAGAAAGGTTCGCGGCTCCGCTGTAGGCTGCCTGAATAACCAATACAATTCGTTTGGCTTTGACGTTCTTTCTTAATGTGGACATCAGGTCTTTCATGGAGATACAGGTTCCATAGACATTATCCAGGGCGCAGTCGTAGGCGCAGAGATAGGCGCCACCATCAGTGGTGGGAAAGCTGCTGGTGGAGATAAAGACCACCACGAGATCATCGGGACCGGCTAAAGGTCCTAACCAGGATT
>JAUIJG010000398.1 GCA_030431355.1 bacterium | reverse complement strand
TTCTACTCTGACGGCAGCGCCATTGGTGGCCGAAGCGCAATTGCTCGCTATATAGACCACCATATTTGCTACCTCTTCACAGGTGGCAAATCTTTTTATCAAAGATGAAGGTCTAATGTTTTCGAAGAAATCTTTCTCCACATCTTTCTCTTCGACCGATTTACTGGCGGCCATGTCTTTGATAAATTCTTCCACTCCTTCGGAGCGAGTTGGACCGGGTAACACCGAATTAACCGTGACATTGGTGCCTGCGGTCAATTCGGCTAAGCCCCTGGCGATTGAAATCTGGGCTGATTTAGACATTCCATAGTGAATCATCTCGGCTGGAATGTTGACCCCTGATTCGCTCGATATAAAGATAATTCTTCCTTGATCTCTTTCAAGCATGCCTTGCATGTAGTGGCGGCTCAGACGTATTCCGCTCATAACATTTACTTCGAACATCTTAATCCAGTCGCTGTCTTCAATATCGAAAAAACTTTTTGGTTCATAGATGCCCACATTATTGACAAGAATGTCTACCTGGGGAATCTCTTTGATGAGCACATCGGCACCAGCAGCAGTGCTCATATCGGATTCGACTCCAATAGCCTTGGCTCCGCTGGCTTCTATGTTGGCCACAGCCGCTTCTATTTTTGAGGAGCTTCTTCCTGTCACCACGACTTCAGCACCCTCCACGGCCAGTTGCTTCGCTATCGCGAAGCCGATTCCTGCTGTGGAGCCGGTAACCAATGCTTTCTTACCCTTGAGTTCAAGATCCATTCTTTTTCTCCTGCTGTTGAATATTTGACTTGAAGTTCTCTCTGATGAATTTGAATCCTGGTTGACAGATATATCCGTTTGCTTGATTTGTTATCTCCTGTACTCCCAGAATCTTTTGGTTAAACTTGATTAGATACATCGAAATCTTGAACTGGTAGGCATATTTTGCCATCTCGTTTCGAGAGCTAATAACTTGCCTTGAGTAGCTTCTTTTGAAAGCCGGAAAAGAACCCCACTTACTAACTGTATTCTCTTCTCTCTTTTCGAGTTTCCCTCCTTGCTCTAGAGCTGTTTCGACTAGCTGATCAAGGTAGAGATTAATCTCGCGGTCGTTCAGGGCTACTACTTTGGGATCGTCGAATATTGTGAACTTAAGACCATTCCCTCCCGGTGAGTGAATACCAAGGGATTTTTCGCCTGCCGGATCCAACTCCCAGTTGCCTGGATAAGCGATTGAGAACCCGAACCAATCAGTATGCTTCTGGTGTTTTAGATCTGGTCTTTCCTCTTTGGCCACCAGAAAAGCTCCGGCTAGATTGCCTGGATTACTAATCCAAACTACAAAACCGCCAAGCACGAACAGCGATATCACCAACAGTGTTGTTATAAAAGTGATTATCGATCTGTTTGTTTTCTCTGTCATTTAGCCTGAGGGAAAAAGATACAACTAAAACTATGATATTTCCGCTTCTGAAGAGCGCCAGGCCTGGGCCATAATCTTAGCCGACAAAAGTTGTGACGTAAAAATCGTTGTGGGAAGGAGGAAGATACCTATAAGAGTCAGACAAGGGACGAAAAAGAATAAAGATTGAATGCCTATTCCTATTATCCAGGCACAGACAAAGTCGCCGGGAGCAGCAACTATTCTTTTAACCACTTTTATGAAAGCGAATCCTGCCGGCATTGATTCCTCATCAGCAAAGTTCGCCATCAATACGGATGTGAAAAAATGAAAAAACGCGCTCATCACCTTGATACCAATCATGGTGCTTCCCGCCCATACCACGAAATTCGGATCCACCGTTTTGGTGGCATGTACCAGTGAGCCTGCGGCCAGGCTGACATAGGCGAAGAACATCACCATGAAGAAGTACATAGTCGTCAAAGCTATCCAACTCATGCCAGATACGAAGAGATCAAACCACTCGTTCCAGGGAGGCAACGGCGCGTCCTTGTCCCTGATGTATGTCCGTAGGACTCTCAATGAATAACCTTGAACAATGGCGATTAAACAAACGCTTATGGGAAATGCCAGGGGCACCAGGCAGAAAAGCCCAAGGGCCATGGCGTTGAATATTCCACCTATCCCTGTCTTAACAGTCCATTCCTGGTCTTTGAAAAATTTTCTCAGGGCATAATCAGGGTCGAGACCCAAACTATCCGGCGGTCCGGGTAAGATTGCCTGTCCTGCTTTCTCCAAAGGGGAATCGGAGGTCATGATTTTGCTCCGGCTTTGTCTTCCGGTTTGGAAGGCTGACAGATATCCATGACCTTGTCAAAACCTACCAGGGTTTTCATGGCGTCCCTATCCGTCATCTGGAAGGAGACCGGTGTTATAGATACACGGTTGTGATGAACCGCCCAGGCGTCACTGGTCTCAGCTTCACCTTCTTTGATGGCATGACCGGCAAGCCAGTAGTAGTCATTTCCTCTGGGATCCTGTCTGTGCTCGAACCAGTCATTGTATTGTCTGATTCCCAGTTCGGTAATTGAGACTCCTTCATAGCTCTCGAAATCGATGCTGGGGATATTAATGTTTACAAGAATCTTTGGAGAGAGAGACTGGGGATCATAGACTTTCAAAAAGCGAGCCATGAATTCGGCGGCAGCTCCGAATTTTGGAGGCTTTCCTTCCCTCACCATGCTTACCGCTATGCTGCGTATCCCGGAAAAAGTACCTTCCATCGCCGCTGCCACAGTGCCTGAGTATAGAATCTCCGAGCCCATGTTGGAGCCGTTGTTGATGCCGGCTATTACCAGATCCGGTTCGGTCTTCAAGAGAACGCTAATGGCAAGCTTTACCGAGTCGCTAGGAGTTCCTGTCGTGCACCAGGCTTTCTTGACCTTTGCATCGATGTCCACCTCCTGTACTCGTAAAGGTTTATGTAGCGTGAGGGAATGACCGGTGGCGCTTCTCTCCCTGTCCGGAGCAACCACATAGACCTCATAACTCTCCTCTTCAGAAAGGCGCTTGGCGAGCGCTCTGATTCCCGGTGCGAATATACCGTCGTCATTAGCAATTAAGATTTTCAAGACCATTCTCCAGGGGATATGAGCATCGTGCTTTTGAATTGTACACGTAGATAATCGGTTCCAGGTTGCTATAGAATAATCAAGCAAGTACTATTTCATTCTGTATTCGGGCTATTTGTTTCGTAAGCATTAATTAATTGGAGGCCTTCAATGATAGACTCGGTTTTTGAGCGAGCCGGCGAATCATTTCTGAATGTAATTCAGCAAGCCATGGCTGAGTGTTTGAACACCGGTCATAGATACGTTTGCACGGAACATCTGCTTATCGCCCTTGCTGTTGACGAATCGACAATTGCAGGGAATGTGCTCGCCAGCATGAAGCTTGAGTCGGAAGGCATACGCCAGGAAGTGGAGAGGCAGTTCAAGGATCAGGTGGAGTCGGAACTTCTCTATTCCGATCGACCCGATGTGGTGGAGAGTGGCTTCCCTTCTCCTGCGGTTCCCTTGCAATCAGTGGATCATCCCATAGGATTCAGCGATCTGGTAGTGCAAGCGCTGACTCGCTCCTTCGACTATTCCTTGTTTTTCGGTCAGCCGGATATCGAGCCCATCCACCTGCTACTGGCGATAATCGACCTGCCCGACGCCACATCCACAAAGATCCTCGATGATCTTGGTGCCAACCTGACCTTTTTGCGCCGAGAAATTCTCCATAATATGGCCGGCGAACTCAGCGTCTATCGTGAATTGCCCGGCATGCGCAACTCTATGGTCTCAGGATTGAAAGAGCTTATCGATAGATCTTATAGCTCAGTTCGCTCACTTCAGGCTCTATCCCACAGAAGCGGTCTGAGAATCAACAAACTTCCTGCCCGGGCGGAGATAGTGCACCGGGTTTGTGTTGCCTACTTCTCCGACTTTCTCTGGACCCAGGTAGCATTTCGACGTTACCTTCTGGAGGAGTCCCTGGACATCCTCACTGACAGAAGCGGTCCCCTGGACCAGGAACTGCTTGCCTCCATCGTATCTTCTGCTGCTCAACATATTCGAGAGGAAGTTCGATCAGCGCTGGAGTATGTTTTCAGCAATGAATACAGGCTCTTCGATCAGATGATGGATGAAGCTGAATATGATGAGATCGGCAGCGTGATCGAAGATCTATGGTGGACCCAGGGTGAGGAGATTGCCTTGCATGAGCTGTTCATCGAAGCGATGGATGATCATAGAAAACAACAGATGTTGGGTCTGCAGAAACGTCGGATCGAGATTACTCACAGACTGGCCGAGCTAAAAGTGAAACTGACTGAGACTGTGAAAGACTGTTTCGAAAAGCGTTCGGTCTCTACTTCGGAAAGTTAGTTATTGGGAAATTCTCAAGCAGAAGCCCTGGGCACCGAATTTAGTGCCTTCTATCTAAGCGTGAACGGGCATATCTGGCAAAACGCTTTGGCGAAGTCCAGAACCTCTCCGTTCATGTCGACTCGCTTTTGAACGCTGCATCGAAGGGTACTGCCGCATTGGGGGCAGGATAGATCTCTCTGTCCGCTCAATATTGATGCCGTCAGGGCTTCATTTACATCGTCCGACATGCCGGCGTATGCAGGATGGGAAGACTCGGGCGGTCTGTATTCCACCTCTTTGAGCAGGTTGGGATCGATATACAAAGCTTTGGCGATGATCTGTCTCTCGGCGGAGGAAAGCCAGGTCTCGAGACCGGACTCCAGGTCATCGATTCTTTGATCTGTCATTCGGGAAGCCACAGCCAGCTCATGTTTGGATAAATTGCGGAAGATTCTCAGCTGATTTAGTCTGGAAGCAAGGGTCTTTTCAAGGACCAGGTCCTGGGGGATGGGGCCGCTTGCCAGCCGGTTGTGGCAGCGCACGGTGACCTGGTAAGGGCGGCCGCGCTGGTAGCGGCCCGGCCGGCTGAACAGCTCTTCGGCGTGGCCATCTCGC
>JAUIJG010000397.1 GCA_030431355.1 bacterium | reverse complement strand
TGATGTATTTGAGCTTGTCCAGATCGATCATTATTAAAGAACAGGCTGTGCCTTTCCTATCACTGAGGCGCATCTCTTCTTCCAGACGTTTTTTGAAGTAAATGTGATTGTACAGACCAGTGAGACCATCGGTAATGGCCTGATGTTTCACCTGGGCAAAGAGATGGGCGTGGGTTACCGCGATTGCCAGTTGGTCTGCTATGGCATTTACCAGCTGGACTTCACTGGGTTTCCACTCCCTGGTGCTGGAGCATTGATGAACCACTAGAAGGCCTATCAATTTATTGTCATTTATAAGTGGTGCGGCGATTAGAGCCCGGGTGCCGACATTTTTGAGGAACTCCTGGAATGGCAGGGAGCGACTGTCTTCGGCTACGTTGTTGATAACAGCAATAGGCGCTTCCTGAATGGTTGAATATTGATCTTCATGGTTGGCGCTACCGTCGAGACTGGCTCTCTCGTCGTCACTCAAATTGAGAAGCCCGGCCAGGTTTATTCCCAGAACGCTGTTTCTGACCACGCCTGAATCAGCCCGGTTCGGTTCGAAGTTGAGATTGTCGGGATACATGCAAAGATCGATGGTGCTGGCGTATCCCTGGGCTGTCGACTCGTGGGTGACAATCAGGGGGTTTTTAGAACGGGGTTGAATAATCTGTACCCGCTCAACTCTGAGAGCGTGACGCATCTCCCTGGTGACGGTGGAGAGGATCTCATCCAGGTCCAGGGAACTTCTAACCGAGCGAACAATATGATTGATCAGCATCTCCTGTTCTGCCATGCGCTTTGTTCGTTCATATAAGCGGGCATGTTCCAGGGCCACAGTCACCTGTCCGGCCACCGCCTCCACCAGCTCCAGTTCGTAGGGAGACCAGGTTCGGCGCTTGTCACATTGATGAACAAGGATCAGACCCAGGGCACCATTTTTGGTGCTTATTGGGCAGGCTATGAATGATTTTATGGTATTCCAGTCGTCGGGGGAGTTGCCCGAGGCATAGAATATAGTACCGGCGCTGTCTTCCAACACATCGAGAGACATGAGGGAGCCCTGCTCCATAATCTTACGCAGAACGGAACTTTCAGGAATCGGTATTTTTCTGTTTTTGAGCTGGTCTCCGCCTCGGGCGGCATTATGCCAGACATATTCGAAGGTGAGTTCATCGTCTTCCATGGTGGCGGTGCCGCGATCATCCACCAGAGCCAGGCAACAACGGCTAGCGTCCAGGTTCTTTCCGAGTTCTTGAACGGTGGTGTCGAGAATCTCATTGAGGTTCAAAGACTGTCTCACTGATTTAGAGATGTTCTGAACCATGGACTTTTGCTCTTTGTCGAAGGAGAGCATCTCCGCCATGGCGTTGAAGGCTTTGGCCAGTGTACCGAGCTCGTCTCGGGCTCTTACGTTGACTCTCTTGCTGAAGTCACCTTTTCCGAGAACCAGCGCTTCTTTGACGAGTACGTTGATAGTCTTGGTAAAGTGGGCTGTGGCGGCGTAGGCTAATACTAGTGATATGGAGATAGCCGCCAGGGACAAGAGGATCAATGAGCCGAGCCAGTCATAGCCTCCACCGTATATGGTGTGGGCCGGCACACCGACGATAACTAACCAATTGTTAGGCTGGGAACGATCAAAGGCATAAGCTCTGGGCGTCTTGTCAGCGATACCGAGCCCTTCTAGACTGCCGGAATCTTTTCCTTTAGACGCGATTACACATTTACCGTTGGAAAAATCTTTTCCTTGCCAGTAATCATTCTCCAGGGTGCGGGCCACAACGCGATTAGCATTGTCGATGACGGTTATCACAGTTCCGTTGGATTTTGATAAACCGCTGAATACGGAAAGGACGGCCTCAGGCTTCACCGTGGCAACTAAATAGCCTGTCAGATCTCCACCTCTGGTCACCGGAGCGATGGCGAATATACCGGATCGGTCTGTCCAGGGACTGTGATCGAAACTGGTGAGGAGGGCATGTCTATAGCGGCTAATCTGGTCCAGGACATTTTCATCGGTGAAACTGGCTGTTCTCGATATGAGTTTAGTCCCTTCCGCTGCCTGCACTGAGATCGGTCGCCCGCTCTTGTCTACTAATGCGAGTTCAGCCCATTCTCTCTGGTGGGAGACAAGGGCTGTTTTTAAAATTTCATCGACAGCTTTGCTGTTCGGTCTTCCTGTCTCCTCTTCCTTTTCCGAAAGGACGGAGAGATGACCCAGGGCTGTTACGGCGTTAAGTTGTGAGAATGACCATTGGGTCAGGGTTCTTGCTGCTATGGCAGCCTGGAAACTTGTTGCTCTCTTAGATTCTTCGTGGAGGCTGTTGTACTGCATGAGCAGTGAAAAACTGCCTATGGCCAGGAGGGGAAGGGCTACACCCAGGCAGAGAAGCAGCATCCTTGTCCGGATGTTCAATCCCTGGCTCAATTTGTTGAAGAGGCTCAGCTTCACGATCTACCTTCGCCCTGATACGGCTATATATACAATAGGAATTATAGTCCTACTCGAACCCGGATAAAAATGGGAAAAAGCCCATAAAATTGCCTTCTTTCTCCTCTAATTGCTGAAAATACGTATTGACGCCCCGTTCTTGCTAAATTCATTCCGGTGATCCATGGGACAGTTGATGGCTGAGATGATCTAATTTTTACTTATCGCTTCAAATACTTTATTGCTGGCGGGTTCCGAAAGTTTCTTCGAAGTGGCCCTGGTCTTATCGATCTCTTCCAGAAGGAGGAAGGCCGATTCGGTATCCAGAGGAACTTTGTTCTCTAAATCCAGGGTTAATCCGGAATGCACTGCTATGAGAATTTCCTGGGCCGCCTGGTCCTTTTGGCCTGTTCTCAATAGAGCGTCTACCTTGACCATTCTGGCGATCAGATAGGAGCTATCCAATTCCAGGGCTCTCTCGCTCTGGTTAATAGCCTGGATGATATCCCCGTTGGCAAAGGAAGAGCAGGCAGCTGCCGCAAGCAATTGGGCTCTGAGCTTCTCCGCTGCTTCGCCGTCCATATCATGGGCAATATCGGAAGCATAAAGGAAATTAGCTCTGGCCTTGTCATATTTTCTCTGACCATACTGAATTATGGCTCTTAAGAAATAGGTATAAAGCGAATCGGCATGATTTTTCTCCAGAACTTTGAGCTGCTCTTTGGACTGACGCCCAAGACCTGCTTTTTCGTAGAGGATGCCCAGACGAGAAAGATTGCGGGCGGTATCTTTGCTGCGGCGGAATTCGAAGATGGCGGCTTTGAGTCGGTCCGATGCTTCCGGTCGGGTAAGTTCCGAGAACCAGAGTCTCACAGCTTTGTTCTTAATTAGCATCACATAGATGGCCGCTAAGATAAGGTGAATCATGGCCAGGGGCATTATCTGGTGACCGGCACCATGTTCGAGAGCAAGGCTCCACTTAGAGCCTCCCATGCCGGTTAAGGCGATCAATGGTTCTATGATCAGATTTACCGCAAATATGAAAGAGACGGTGTATCCGATTAGCGTGGCCAGAAATGGATGGGGTCGGAAGAGCAGGGCAGGCAACATACAAAGCGCCAGACAGAGAACCACGAACTCTCCGGAGAATATGGCCGGTATGAATGATTCGGTGATCAGGTGGGTGGGATAAGCTTCGTACCACAACAGTCCGTAGGTCCAGGACTTCAACTCTCCCCCGAAAGACCTGACTCCCACATCGGTGGCGTTCAGCTCCATCAGTGTCAGCAGTGGGAAGACGAGGAAAACGACGATGCGCCAGATCATGGACCTATCTTCGTCGCTCAAGTCATCTTTGGGAAAACGGTGTCTTTCGGTCCAGAGACGTAGCACGGTGTCCACGCCCACCAGGACGGAAATTCCCGTGACGCACCAGAAATAGAAGTTGCCGGGGTTGGCGAAAGGGCTTTCTAACAAAAGTATGGTCGCCTTATCAAAGTGAATTGAGCTTGACATTATATGGGGACTGTACCTGACAAGCCTGAAAGATTTTTATTTATCCTGGCTCTCGCTGCTCCTGGCAACCTTTAGTTCAACCAGGGTTCCCGCCCGTAGTGAGGGATCGAGCCATTTTCGTCCGTCCAGATCCTTGAGTATTTTTTCTGCTTCTTTGTGAAGCCCAAGTTTATTAAACAGGGAGGCCTTGTAAAAAAGAGGATCGGCTGTATCAGGTACCAGAGAAGCCGCCTGGTCAAAGGTCTCCAGAATATTTTTGCTCAGTTCCCGGGCTTCATCATTATCCAGATCCGCGGGGAGATCGTCTGATAAACAATGGGCCACCGCCATCAGGGCCCGGGCTCTGGAATTGGTATCCGTACCTTCTTCCCGGGCGATTTTCTCGAAGCAGGATATTGCCTCATCTCTTTTCCCGCGGTTTTGCAGGATACAGCCCTCCAGGTAGAATCGTTCCATTAAGGAGGGATCTTTCTCTTCTACTTTGACCAGGCATTTTTCAGCAAGCTTATCCATTCCTATGAAGAAGTAGGACCAGGCCAGACCCAGATAGTTGATGGCGGATGGGTCCGTATCCACCCTGGCCAGGGCTGCCTGGTTGTCTTTTAGCCACTTCGGTCTGGTTTTGCCTGCAAACCAGAGCCTCGGCTTTGCGCCGTAAATCATATAGATGAGAAGTCCCACCACCATTATGTGAATCATCGCCACAATGGTAATGATCTCTTTGTGGGGGGATGAATAGATCATGATCCAGTCGCCGTACATGCCGGCCAGGGACATAAGTGTATAAGCAAAGGCAGTCCATCCAATAGAGTACAGCCCGCAATATACTAAAAGTGCCACCGTAGCCGGTGAGCGCAAAAAATAAGCGGCGGCCAGACAGATGAAGCCGATGGCTATCTGAGCGACATTGCCTGCCAGGGTGATGATCAGATGATCCAGACTGCTGAAATCTCCGACCGGTATGACGTAGCCCCACCAGATGCC
>JAUIJG010000007.1 GCA_030431355.1 bacterium | reverse complement strand
AGCTCCATGGCAAGGGCATACAAAGAGAAAAGAGACCTGGATAAAGCAGAAGAGTACTATCGCAAAGCGCTTGCTTTGAGAAAGTCTGAACTTGGTGATGATGCCGAAAACACTCTGCGCAACCTGGAAGATTTGTCCTACTGTCTCTGGGCACAACGCAAGTACCGAGAAGTAGAGTCTGTATTAAAAGAGGTGCTGGATATTAAAACGAGAACCGGCAACAAAGACATAGAAAAGTCTCTTGAGAGGCTCGCCAGAATTAAACGAGACCAGCATAAATATAAGGAGTCCAACGACTATCTGAGCCGGGTTCTGGCTCTGCGTCAGAAAGAGTTGGGCAAAGCCCACATAGAGCTGGTGGAAATCTATGAGCAGATGGCACGCAATTATCGCGATCAAGGAGACCTTGAGAAAGCCGAGGCTCAATACAAAACAGCGATTGAGTTGCACCGAAAGCTCCATGGCGATAGTCATCTGGAACTAACCAGCAATTTAGATAGCCTTGCCGACATCTACATGCGTCAGCTCCAATATGATCAAGCCCAGCCTCTGTATGCCGAGTCTTTGAAAATCCGCCAGTCACTCTTGCCGGAAGACAACGTCGATGTATTGAAAGCGATGCAACGCCTATCCTATTGCTATGAGCGGCAGGACAATTCGGAAGCAGCCACTAAACTTGTGGAGAAAGAGATATCCCTTCTGGAAAAATCGGTGGGACGTTCGCACATAGATGTGGCCAAGGCTTTAAACAGGCTGGCTCACCTTCAAGCAGGAGACCGACAGTATTCCGACGCTTTGAAGACCGCCTTCCAGGCTCTGGAAATGCGTCGTGCCATCTCTTCGGAAAAGGATCCCTCTTTGACCGGTGATGTGCGCTGGATCTCAGACTTATATGTACGGGACGGAAAGTTTCAGGACGCTCTCAGTCTTCTTCAAAGACAGGAGAAGATAGTCAAAAAGCTTCTGGGCAAAACCAACAAAGAGTACATTAGACTGCTGGAAGCCGAACGCCATGTGCTCAGTCGCATGGACAGGGAAGAAGAAGCTAAGAAGCTGGACGCTCAAATTAAAGAGTTGGAATCCAGCTCCTGATCATGAATCAGATTCGGATGCCCAATTGGGCTTCAAATGCTCTGGTACCATCTACGATGATATCGGCATATTCCTTCGGCTTGTCTCTTTCGAAGTAGACATTCTCTTCTTTTATCCAATCTTTCCAGAGTTCTTCTAGCTTTTCTCTCGTATCGGTGGCTGCTTCCAGATCTCTTTCAACTCCCCTTCTCAAACAGATCTCCTCGGGGATGTCGACGAAAATTCCGAATCCTACGAACTTTCGGAATTCCTTTCTGAGGGAGCTGACTCCTTCCAGTATCATAATCGGTGTTACTCTTTTGTCTTTGACCGGCTCCGGATCATGGTCCTTCCACCACTTTGAGCGAGGATAGCTTAGAGTCGCCGACCCCTGGGCGATAGGTTTGAACACCCTCTCTATTACCAGTGGCCACCAGTCCGCCGGATTGTCCCAGGAGGCAAAATCATCGGTTCTCACTATCTCCGCTCCCAGATGCTCACCGAGCAAATTGGATAAAGTGGTCTTGCCCGAGCCGCCATGCCCGTCTATGGATACAAAAAGAGTAGTTCCCACACTGGGAATTTTTTGGGAGAGAATAGATTTGAGGTCGCCTGAAATCATCTTTGAATCAACTTCCCGTTTCGCCAGATCAATGGTTTACTTTCACCTGGTTGTTGTGATTAACTCATTATACGTTTTTGGAGCATTCAGTGAACCGGATCTGGAATGAAGACTATCTAGAAAAGAACAAGCTGGTCGAGCCGGTTTATTTGGAGCACTGGTTGAAGGGGTTGGACCATCTTGTCGCGGCGCTCAAGCTCGCTCGGTTGTGGGTAGTCTTGATACTGCTACTGATAGCGGTGCATTGCTATGTCTCGGACATCGGTCAATTCACGAGAGCCGACAGGGCTTTTAACGTTGGTATTGGACTGCTATCAACCTTTGTGGCTCATCCTCTGATCCTCTCCTATTGGAGTCACTTGAAGAATAAGAATTTCCAATACAAGCTATCGTTCAAAACTGTATTTATGATGATGCTTGTTACTTTCGTCTACTTTGTCCTTGCCGGTCTCTTCCTTCTATTTCTCATAGTCCCGGGCCTGTTGTTCATGGTCACTTTCTCTTTGTCCATGATTATTCTCGCCGTTGAGAATACTGAGTTTCTGAAGAGCTTCAGCCTGAGCAAAGAGCTGGTAAGCGGTCACTTCTCTACTGCGGCAAAGTTTCTTACTCTTTGGCCCGCTCTGCTGATACTTTTGTTTTTTCTTGTAGAATACGCTTTGATGGTAGCACCGGGAATAGTTCTAAGTCTCTCTGGTCTTGAGTTGCCTTTTTCGATATACATCTTCATCGACGACGTCATTAATTTGCTGTTTCAACTTTCTATGCTTCCGCCTGTAGTTTATCTGTTCGCATATCTCACCGACAGAAGGCTGCACAAAGGCAGTTGAGGCAGGCATTATGCGCCCTTACCCTGTGTTTCCATTGACATTCGAGCTTAAGTCTCGTACTGTTATGAAGCTCTTGAGTGGGAAAATGCTTTCATTTTCCTAATTCTAATTGAGAGCTTTACTATCTAGATAACTATCAAGTGGCAATGGAAAATTCGACTCTAGAGAACTGTCAAACTTGTTTAAGGCCATTCCCTGATCCTGAGTCACCGGATAAGACTCAGAAGACTCAATGGGTCTCGCTCTGTCGCTGTGGTTTAGAGTATTCGCCTAACTCAAAGTTTTCCATTGAAGTATGCGATGTCTGCAAAAAGCGCGTTGTTTCCAACTCTTCACTGGGTGTCGAACATGCCGAGCTTTGTTCTTGCTCCACCCCCAATCCGAAGTTCCTTCCTGCCCAACTGAGGCATTCGGACAAACCGGAGCCTGTTACCCTGGACTTGAGTACCATCGGAATGGCAGAAGTGGATTTTCCCATAGAGCGCTTCAAGCCCATCGGCATTCTTGGGCAGAGCCCGAAAGCAGACGTTCTGCTCTGTCGAGACAAGCAGTCAGGCAATAAAGTTGCGGTAAAGTGCTTCAAGCGCTTGAGCGCTAAGGCTCTTGCTGTTTTTGAACAGGACGCCAGACTCCTGAGCAAGCTCAGTCATACTAACATCGCCAAAGTTGTTCACTTCGGTATTCACAACGGCAAGACACCGTATATAGTGACTGACTATAAAGAAGGCTTTAGTCTGGAACAGTATTTTAAGTGCCACGGTGTGCCAAGTCATGACGTGGCGGTAAAAGTGCTGATTGCCTTGTGCGAAGCTATTCTCTATGCTCAAAAGGAAGGTTTGATGCACATGAACGTCAAACCTGGAAACATCATATTTCTGGATGATATGAATTCTGAGCCTTCCGTGGCTGTCACCGATTTCAGTATGCCTAAAGTACGGGAGACTGAAGAACTCATTGACGCTCGGGACGCGCACTACATGTCCGGCGATGAAGCTCGTAACATGGACTATAGCGAGTTGTCGGAGATGTACTCTATCGGCTGTATCGGTTACTCCCTGTTGACAGGCAAGACGCCGTTTGCCTCCGAGTCGGCGAGGGAGCTAAAGAACAAACACGCTCTAGAATTGCCAGCCCGTATATCCAACGTCAATTTCGACAACAAGCGCCCCAGGGATCTGGAAGAGGTTGTAGAGCGGTGCCTTGAGAAGAATCCCAAAGACAGATTCGAATCTATCGAGAGACTCAAAGAGCGATTAGAAGTATTTCCTCGCCGGGTGAAATTTCAGCTTGAGTCTATTGAAGCCGCAAAAAATCGCCATAAGATGATAAAGTTCGGCATCATAGCCCTGGTTATAGTGGTGCTACTCGTGGTGGTATCCTTCGCGTTGAGTAGGCATTGAAGTCTAGGAAGAAGTAGCCATCCTTGCTTTTAGCTCTTCGAGCCTTTTGACCAGAAGCTCTGAGCGATCTGCGTTTTGCTGATGCACGGTTGGTAATATTTCCTCAAGGGTGTTCACAATAAACACTATTTGCGGTGGCTCTTTTGCTAATGATTCTAACTTGTCCCAGAGCTTGTCGGCTTGTTCGTAGAGCCCCAGTTTTTCCACCAGGGGAGCGGTTTTCCCTGCGGCTGCGTAAGTCTCAATGTTAGAGTCGAGTTGTTCAATTAGAGCAAGATACTTTTGAAAATAAACTTGCATTTCTTCCGGCATTTTGAACTGGCTGTATAGTTTAATCAGGCTGAACAATCCTTCGGATATTGCAGATTTATCTTCTCCTTTACTGCAATCATATGTGATATCAAGGCTCCTGGATAAACTCTCTTTTGCTCTATCAAAATTGCCAAAGTCAGAATAGGCGGATCCCAATAATTTCAGGTGGTAAGCTAGTTTTTGCGAGTCTTTGTACACGGAAGCACTTATGAACTGGTCTGCTTCGTACAGTAGATTTCTTGCGTCGGCACCATTCTCCTTGCGCAGAAGGGCAGCCTGTCGTAGCATCAATTCTGGTAGTAGGGTTGGGTTCTCTTCTGATGAGTTTCTTACTTTGGAGGCTATCGATTCAATCTTTTGCAGAGCGAGAATCTCCTCCCCTTTTTGGTGCAGCAGTTCAGTCAACAGAATAGTCGCTTTTACCAAAATTTCGTCAGACTTGTTTAAAGAATCGCTCGACAGTTCAACGCACTTTTCAAAAGAAACCTCGGCATCTTCAAGTTTGAATAGTTTCACCTGGGTCTCGCCGAGTTGTAGATACAGCTCACTCAGGATGTCTTCGTTGTCAGTGTCTAGCGCCTCATGCATGCTTATGCAGTCTTCTATGGCTGACTCCAGGTGCTTATGGGCGTTACTCTGAGAGTAAGCTTCTACAAGTAGGTTGGTAACCCAAAGCCTCATGGATTGGTCAGCGTCTCTTTCAGCCCACTCCAGAGCATTTTTCAAAAGCTCTATGGCTTTATCGGTGCTTTCCGTATCCTGGTGTTCCAGTAGAATTTCAGCCAGTCCACATTCGTAAAGAGTAAGCTCCTTACCATGAACAATTCGAGAGAGTATAGAGTGAATCTTTGGTATGAGAACTGCGTAGTTTTTGGCTTCCGGCAGTTCTTTGATAAAGTCGTCTATGCCTTGCTTGCTTTCCAGTTCATATCCGCTATCTACCTGATGGGAGATCTGTCTGAGGCGCTCTTCCAGCTCGCTAAGTTCGAGATTTGGTTCTGTCATTGTTTCAGCTTCGATAGCTTGTATCACTCTTATGCTTAATCCCGCTGGCGATAGGGCTTAAACCATAAGTCTCGAAAGCTGTACTGGTGGGTGTTTGGGGATAGAATCGACTGATTAGTTGAACCACCAACTGAAGTCGATTATGTGCCCTTGAAAAGCTTTGTCCAGCTCATCCCAGGTTACCTTCCGGGTCGTTTTGCCCTCCTTTAAATAGGGAGCTGCCGCTGGACCATGAACCCAGAGGACAAGGTCAAAGTCCCGCGGTTTCAGGAATATGCTTGGTACATCAAGTCCGTAGCCTTCTTTCTTTCTCCAAAAACCAAGCAAGACTTTGCCTGACAAGATTTCGTCTAGCTTATCCATTAGCATCTTCCAGGAGTCCACCTTCTTTTGAGTCACTTTCATGCTTCGGAATAGTCCAGTTTGATTGGCATTTGGTATCCATTCTCTGTCATCATCCGTTTCGGCTTCTATATATTTCCACATCAATTTGTTTTGCTTTACCATCGCTCTAAAGTGCCACAATGATTTTGCCATTTTGTTCGGGTGAACAACTTTCCAATTTATGCTGTGAACAATTGAAGCTAAATCTATGATCGAGGCTTCTTGTCCTGAAAGATGTGGGTACTTAAGAATTTCATATTGCGTGTCTACATTTTTGAATATCATATGCGCACCGCAGTCAAAAGTTTTCTTGAAGTCGTGAGCTAGCAAGAATTCGCAAAAGCCCATTATCAGATGACAGTATCCGCGCAGCCAGTGAACATCTCCCCTGTCAAATCTAATCAAAAACTGAGAAGCCGTATCTTCGCTAACTCTCTGCCTACGTCTGTTTTGGTTGAAAATTCTCCAAAGGGCTTCTTCCTTCTCCAGCTTTCCATCTCCGTTGAGGTCCAGCCTGATTAGACCAAAGTGGGTTGGCAGAGAAACCTCTTCATCAGAGATTCCCGAAAGGGTGAATTCGGCTTCTCGGAGAGAATCAGAGAATCTTTGTATGCCGTATCTTAGTTTTTGATAGGTCAATAGTTTCGGTTCGGAGTTGGAAGGTAATGGCAGTCCATTAGTCCTTTCGCTGTCTGCTGAGACTCTACTAAGATAGATATCCGGAATTCCGAATTCATAAACTCCCTGGAAAAGCGATTCAATTGCTCTTAGTACTTGAAGAAGCCCCAATCCGAATCTGACCTGATCGTCTTCTGTCTGCACTTTGAGGTAGGCTTTTAGTTTTGATTCTCCCTCGGCGAGCTGTCCTGTGACCAGATATTTCTCCACCATTGTGGATTCAGAAAGGTTCTTTCTGATCTCTTCGATGTTTTGGGTTGTAGGTGCTATATAGTGAGGCTGTTTGGTTGTTATTGGACCTTTCATCTCTGCAGCGAAACAAGCAGAATTGGCTATGAACAATACCAATAGTGGTATCGCTTTTATTCTTTGGTGCATAGATAAGTTCCCGATTCTAAAGCGTTGCGGGGTTGATTTCTAAGCATTCTATTTCGCTTGTGCTTGAGTTCTGTAGCTCAGTCAACACTTTCGTAATTGTTTGACTTTATTTGAATTCATCAATGCAAGCTAAGAATGATTCAATTTTGTTGAGGTCCAGTGAATTGTTTTGTTCTTCCTCAGAGAAAGCAACTTGGCAGAAGTGAAGAAGATAGAAACGGTTCGCTCTAGTGGTGCATGCAATGACTGTCGGCTTCATAAGGGGGACACCCATGTTGCACCATTGGGTTAGATCCGCTTCGCCAGAGATGTAGAACAGCTTCTTCCCAGCCGCGCGCAGAGTTCCTTCTTGCGGCTTGGGCATTTTTCCATAGGCAGGATTGATAGTTTTTATGGCGGTCAAACCTGGAACTCCATTCTTTGCCGCCTCATTGACTATGTCTTGCGCGGAAGCAAAAGGATTTATCTTCAAAGAGCTGAGGATGTAGACAGTTTGATTGTCTTTATTGCTATAGAGAGTTACTGACTTTGCTCCCCAGAAAGAGTCTTGAGCGCTCTTGTAAAAGTAGTGCGGGGGAAGCTTCTTGAACGAGAGAATAGAGTTCGCTATTGGTTTGATTTCGCTTACCTTCTTCACTGGTTGGAGCGCGTCGCGGAAGGCGCCAGGCAGCCAAAATCCTGCAATGGAGACCACAAGCAGAATAATAATCAAAGCTACATTCTTCGATTGTATTCGCGTCGACGTAGTTCTGTTTGAGCTTGACCCTGCAGCAGTGCTCATGGCATTTCCTTGCTTGTGAGTTACTTTGAACCGCGGTCCAATGCCAACGGTCTGAGGTGCAGATCCACAACTAGGTAGGCGATGGGGGCCGCACCGATAAGTAGCCACAGAAGTAAATTGTGTTCGCAAGAGAGTCCGTAAAGGACTGCAAGCGCACTCAAAAACAAGCCGGATTTTGCCAGAGAATTTTTCTGGCAGATTAGTAGTCGAGTTAGCTGAACAATAGTAATAAGCCAGAGAAGCGAACTCTCCATCAGGTATATAGCCAGAGCATGATTTTGATGGAAGCCGAAGACATCTGGTAGTTCCCAGTGGAACCTTTTTGAACCAACTTTTTGAGAAGGAGTCTTTGCTTTAGAAAAGCCATGCGGCATCGATAGGCAACTATGGCTCTGCTTAACAGATTTTTCTTGTGCGATATTCGATTTGATTTTGATGTCCGGTGTCTTCGCTATAGCTAGCCCGGCAGACAAAACCGAAAACATTCCGGCAATAAGAAATATAGTAAGGAACTTCATAAGATCCAGCTTACTTCAACCCGAGCTATCCGGCAATTCTTCTTTTTGAAGGCGCTCCAAAAGAGACAATCTAAGGTCTTCAATGTCGACATCCAGATAGTCAAAAACTTTGGAAACAGATCCCCCTCTATTCTTTTCTTTTTGAATCAAGGCCAATAAGATGTCAGAGGAGTTAATTTCATATCTGCCTGCGTTCTCCGCTTCTTCCAGGCTTGAATTCAGTATTTCCTTTCCTTGAGCAGTAAAATTAAAGTCTTCAGTATAGTAGCCTGACCCTTGACCTATCACTCTTTCCACTTCTTGCCTGGTTCTCTTCAGATTCAGTCCAAATGAAGATAGAGTGTACGAGGCCGTATTGCGATGACCGACCAAGCCCAGTAAGAGGAATTCGGCTCCGATGAAGTTGTGCCTGAGCCGAACGGACTCTTCTTTGGCCGTCTTTATCGCCTGCAAGCCGCAATCAGTCATTCTTTCTACTATTGCATCGTTATCGCACATGTTTTTTTCCGTTTAGCGGCTGAATAAAATGTCCTGTTTTATTGTTGATTTTTGACGCGGGATACTGCCAAATCTATAATCACATACGATTACGGATATATGACTAGCGAGTCGCTCGTCGAAGATAAATGTACCAGGTAGAAACCCACGTAATCAATAATAAACCAGTATGCCATCAGATTTACTGAGGAGCTTAGATAGTATCTGTGAGGATCTGGGGATTAGTCCTCGGTATCTTGCCGCGCTTGCTGAAGCCGCGCCCGGATTATATCGAGTCTTTGATTTGCCAAAGAAGTCCGGTGGTGTGAGAACTATTTGTATTCCTGCCGACAATTTGAAGAACATTCAGCGGCTCATTTTGGACGCAATGCTCAGCAAGGTGGAGATGCCTGAGCATGTGCATGGGGGAGTCAAAGGACGGTCGATAGCCACTAATGCGGCTGGTCATGTGGGCAAGCCTCTAGTCATAAACATTGATTTGGCTAACTTCTTCGGTTCCGTTTCTAGTGATATCGTAAATGGTATCTTCAAGTCCACCTTCGATCTTGCGCCGCGAGCCAGTGAGATTTTTACAGAGCTTACTACTTACGCCTACTCTTTGCCCCAGGGGGCTCCTACTAGCTCTGTATTAGCTAATCTTGCAGCTCTGGAACTGGATGAGCAGCTGATGCAAATCTGCCGTTCGTATTCGCGCAATGTGGAGGTAAGTTACTCCAGGTATGTCGATGATATCACCATATCCGGTGATCGCGATCTGGCTATCGCAATACCGGAGTTGTATAAAGCTATAAACGACAATGGTTTCCGAACCAATCCCAAGAAGCTTAAGGTGGCAGGGCAAAACTATCGGCAAAAAGTTACAGGCATAACTGTAAATGAGAAAGCCAGCGCTCCCAAAAAACTGATTCGCAAGGTGCGTCAACAATTGCATTATTGTCTGGAGTATGGTCTGGATAGCCACTGTGAGAGAGTGGGAATCGAAGCCGATGTTTTTTTCGCACAGATCAAAGGTATGATCGGTTTCATTCGTATGACCAGACCGGAGCTGGCGGATCAGCTAGACTTACAACTTTTAGAGTCTAAGAATAATTCGGTTGAGCTGTTGCTGAGTGAGAGCGCTCAGAAAGTGCACTTGCTGCGTCGTATCATCGGAAAGGAAAAATTGGCAACTTTTGTCTATAACGGAATCCCCAGGCGCGTGGCTCCGTCTGAGTTGGTGTTGGATTCGGAGGGAGTCATGTTTCTAAAGGCTTTTCAGCTTGAACCGGCACAGCGCTGGCAGGAGTTCCGGGTTCTCCATATTGAGTCTCTGGCAATGGTGGAAGCCTAAACTCGATGCAGTTTTGGCTGAGCTATTAGTACCTGACTTGATTTGCACTGATTCGCCTCATTTCTTGAATTCGTCAGCAGTTCAATTTTGCTCCCGGGCGGAATAATAGTTATAGTTAGTATGTTCTCTTTTGGACTTTGGAGGCGTATCAGGTGTCCGACGTAGTGATGAAAGTAGTCACTTCAGACCATGGAGAGGTAGGACCGGAGTCAGACCTGGACCAGATTCTTGCTGTGGTTTTGAGCTTCAAGGAAGGGCATTGCACCTTGAATGATACTGAGTTTACAGCGCTTCGACTATGGGCGCTCCAGCGCGCTTGCAGGTTGCGTCCCAACACGGAAGTAACCGTACAATCCGAAGAGAAACCAGAGCTTATTGTTAAAGCTGGTTTGCGCAAGAGCGGCAAAGTCTACTTCTCTGACTCCGAGTTTGTGTATGAGACCGATGTTTCGAGCATAGTGTTTTTGCGTTAGTAGATTTGATGGCTTTTGCGTATGGGTCTGTATGTTCTCTAAGTTCGTGAATTATTTCGGCATAAAGAGTGGATCCGGCCAACAGCGCTTGTGGAGAGCTTCTACTCAGCTTGCAAATTTGTTGGAGAGATCCAGGCAAGCGACAGCTCAGTCTATATGTACAGAAAAGCGTCTTGAGCAGGAATTACAGAGGACTGAGACTCGAATTAAAAAGACGAAACAGTTGCTTGCAAAGCATAGAGATAGAGAGACCTTCGAGTACCAAAGGCTCCAGTCGAAAGTTGAACAGGAAAGCAGTGCGCTAGAGAGCCTGAAAGTTGATTTGGAAGTTCAAGGTAATGCAACCAGGACTTTAAGAAATGACGTCTGTGGTATTGAAGAGCTAAATCAGCGCTGTGAAGTGATGGTTCAGATTCTTTCATTCTTGAGGACGCATTTGGCGCAAGATAGGGACTATCTGAACATCGAAGCTGATCTGGTTGCTTGCATAGGTGCCGCTATGATGACAGATGACGCAGCAATTAAATCCGAGTTGAGATTCCCGAGTATAGAAGACAGAATTGTTGTGTTGCTGGAGAATAAATTTGATTCTATTCTGGCTCTTCTTGACGTCGAAGGGCGCTCCGAGCTTGTTAATGCTCTGGACATTATTTTGATCGACCTTTTGACGGCGTTGCCGCACCTAGAAGGAAATCAGAGTGATTGGAAGCAACGGGTGGATTTAGTTCAATCAAGTGAGCTGCAAGAGGAAAGAAAAATGCAAGAATTCTATTTGCGAGCATTGTGGTTCTATGAGTACTATGACCAAAGGGCATCCTGGGTTCGTGAGATGGTTGACTTGCTTGAGGGGTATAAGGAAAGGATTTTGCATTAATTCCTTTAAGGCTGCAGGGCAATTCTACTGGTAGAATTTGCTTTTCTTCAGGCGTGCTTGGCGTTTTGAACTTATTAGTGATGCCATACTGTGAACAGTGATTTTGAATCTAGATTCAAATTCAAGGTTGTCGACGTAATTGTTGTCCTGCTCTTGTTTGCCTTCAGTTTTTTCTGCTTTCGGGATACTCTAAACTGTGACTTCGTTTGCGATGACTACATCAATTTGAATCACGCGCACAACCTGAGAAACACAGGCATTTTTACCCTGATATCGAGTCACTTTTTTGAATGTCTGGAAGAGCTGACGCCTTATCAACTCGCCTACAGACCGCTTGCCATTTTATGGTTTGTCGGAGTCTATAAATTGCTAGGTGTCAATGTGTTTTTCTATCACCTGGTAAATATAGTTCTTCATTCATCGATTGGGATTCTCATCTACCTGACGCTGAAACAGCTAGTTGCGGAGTTCAGTAAGCACAGCGCGAGGCTCACCGCGTCTCTGGCAGCCTTGTTTTTCGTAGCTCACCCGCTGCATGTAGAGGTGGTCAACTGGGTTACCGAGCAGATTGAACTTCTCTGCGCAGTCTTTTACCTTGGTTCAATTTTCTGCTTTATTAGTTTCACGAAGTCTTCTTCCAGGCGACTGGTACTATTCTCAGTTGCGATGATACTAGCTTTGATGTCAATGCTCTGTAAAGAACATGGTGTCACGATTCCACTGGTTGCCTCGATTTACCTCACAATTTTCGGTGCTCAGCAAGGCTTTTTCAGACGACTAAAAGAGTCTGTAAATCAAACATGGCCCTTATGGTTAGTGCTTGGGATTTACTTTGTCCTTCGAATTATAGCGCTTAAAACCCCTATCGGAGGTTACTATGGCGTTCTGGAGGAAGGCTGGGAAAACATTCTATGGAAGTGGCAAAATGGACATGGACTGGATATCATAGCAGTGCCGCTCAACAGGGAACTGATTCCTTTTCCCCACTGGCTATACACTTCTTACTTCGTTCTCTATTTAGCTACGGCTCTTTGCTGGATCTTTGGCAAGTCAAAAACTGAAAGTCCGGATTCGCTCAGGAAGCAAATTCAACTAATGGCATTTCTGACATTGTGGATGTGCATTTGTTTGTTGCCGCCACTGGTGCGATGGATGATAGAGCCAACCCTGGCAGGGACTAGACATATATACGTGAGCAGCATTCCTGCATTGATGATTTTTGCCAGCCTTATGATCAATCCCGCTGCTCTTGAGCCGCCAAAACATAAGAATAAGAAGTTCTATTTGCAATCTGGCTTCATACTTCAATTATTCCTTTGTACTTGCTTTCTCGCGCTGTTTACAGCGTCTATTGAAGTTAATAATAGAGCCTGGTTGAAAGCAAACGACCTTTTGTCCGAGTTGAAAAACAAAGCGGTGGGTGCGTTGGAGAAGCAGTCCAATAGTGAAAAGCTTGTGATACTTTCGGTGCCTCAGAGCTGGTATGGAGTCCATCTTTTTTATCACTGGGTGCACTTGAAAGATATGTTCATGCCACCATTTATGACGTCAGATTTGTCCGCAAAACTAGATGCCCCGACTAAGCATTTGTTTTTGGTTGAGGATACTGTTCGTATCCAGAGGTTAAGAAGGCTTGATAGACCGGGATATCGCTATCTCTATTGGGATGAGATTTCAAAGCAGTTTAGGTTTGTAAAATTGAACTTGCCAGAGAATCGGTTCCTGGATGAAGAGATTAAGTGCATCGACCCGGAAAATAAGAAGGCAAATAGGTTCAATTTTGAATGTGAGCCGGAACTCTTAGAGAAGGCTGATTTTTTGGAAGTCAATCTTAAGTGTAGTAAAATACCTGGCGTGAAAGTTGAACCAGCGCCGTTCTATGCTCTAACTTTAAATTGGGAGTCAAGAAGAGGCTCTCTGGATTCGTGGATTAATCCATTTTATCTCGAGATGTTTGTCGATGGAAAGTGGCATTCTTACCGATTTCCAGTGAGTGAAAAGAAGAGCTGGCTATTCTCTGAAAAGACCGGCAAACTAAACATCGAGTCTACCGACAAGTTAGCTTATGAACTGGGCCAAGTAAGATTGATTGATGACTCCAAACTAGTACCAAACTTCGATATTAGCGGCAACAATAGTCAGACAATTGATTCTTACACGGTGAATAAAAGTAGTGGCTGCGCCGTTTCCTACGATGCAAGCAAGATCGAAGATGCTGCAGATGTTCTCCTCGAAGTAACTAAGCCAAACTATTTTTTCTTGACACGAGAGACTAATTTACGATCCGCTCCTGGAAGTGAAGCCAATGTTGGGAAGAGAATCATTCTACGCAATTTAAAAGGGACATTTGATATTCCTTACAAGACATTTGACCAGCCGGGCACATTTCAACTTAGAGTATCCGCAAGGACCCGCAAGAATACGCTGGTTGGTTACTTTTCAGACCCGATTAATATAGAGGTTTCGTCTGTTCAAGAGCTACCTAGTCATTACTAGCAGAATCGTCGATACAATAGCGCCTTTGACTAATATGGGGCGGGATCAAACCAGGTTAGCCGACCGCTTCCTGGATCTGGTAAAAGGTGATTAGATAGAGAGATGAGCGCCAACAATATCTATGTGCTGTATAGGCAATCAATGAACTGGTCGGAAGTGAAGCTTCAGCGCCATTTGCTTGCTCGGGACGGCGAGATCCAGGACGTTCTTCCACTAGCTGCTGCACTGTTTAATAAGAGGCTGCCCTTCTTCGGGCAGACTAGTGAGCCGCTAGAGGACCCTGTGTCCCTGGCGGATTTTATTGAGAATAACTGCCAGGCTTTGAGTTCCGAAGAGAAAGCAAAACTGGTAGAAATCATATGCTCAATAGGAGAACAGCATATTTTGGAGGGGATGGACCCGGATTACCTTCATATTCGCCTGCTGGTTAGAACAGCGGCTAGAATCTGCCTGCAGATGGATTCTAAAGACATGAATTTGGTTCGAGCTATTGCAGCGATTGAAAGTATCGTCAATCAAGACTTGAATGTTGGCGATATATATTTACTGGCGCAAATGGACAAGTCTGGTTTTGAGAGATTGCCTCCACCGGAGATTGTTGATCGCTATGATTACTATGCCTTTCTGAAAGTCGGTCGAGACGCAACCGATGAGGAGATCAAAGAAGCTCATAGATTTTTGTCTTCTAAATATCACCCGGACAATGTCGAATTTGGAAATGAGGTGATGTTCAAATTGGTATCAGAAGCGTTTCATGTTCTTATTGATAAAGATAGGAGGGCTGAGTACGACAATTGGTTTGAGGAAAGGCGGCTGTAGCCTTATTTGTCAATTGAATATACATCGGTATCCAGCTCTGTCTAGATAGTCGTCGGACATACCTTCGGGGTATAGCGCTCACATACATTTGTTGAGTAAAGAACCGAATCACAAAAATTAGCTTACATCCAGAAAGTCGCCAGGCAAAACGTTGCCACCACTATAATTACAAGTTGCAACGGCAATCCCATTCTCGCATAGTCTCCGAATTTATACCCTCCTGGACCAAGCACCAGCGTATTGGATTGGTGTCCAATCGGTGTCAAAAATGCGCAAGAACTTCCAATTGCGACAGCCATTAAAAGAGCATCGGGATTCAGATGAAGGGACTGCGCGAGTTGGAGTGCAATCGGGCACATGATAATCGCTGTCGCTGCATTATTGACTATATCCGAAAGAATCATGGTGATTATCAGCACCAGAACAAGTGTGACCAAAGGAGGTGTTGTTGAGCAAATTTTGAGTAATTGGTCCGCAATCGACTGAGCACCACCGGTAGTTTCAAGTGCATGGCCGATCGGAATCATTGCTCCTAAAAGCATTATGATCGGCCAACTGATGCTATTGTATGCATCCTCCAGGGTGACGAATCGAAATATTATCATTGCCAGAGCGCAGGCGACAAAAGCTATTTGCACCGGCAAAATTCCAAATGAGGAGACAAGTACTGCTGCAAGTAAAATTGCAGTCACCGACAACATTTTGCCGCCACTCGTGGCGATATTGCGTTCGGCGAGGGGCAGACAGCCGAGAGACTCGAATACATTTCTTATCGCAGACTGGGTCCCTTGCAAGAGCAGCACATCTCCTCCTCGCAATACGGTCTCACCGAGCCTTTCGGTTAAGCGCTCTCCATTCCTTGACACTGCCAACAAATTGACCGAATAATTATTCCGGAGGCGTAAAGAGATTATAGAGTTGCCTTCTATGAAAGAGTTCGGCAACACTACTGCCTCAGCCAGACGAATATTATCTGAGCGAAGCAAATCTTCTGATTGAGTCTCGCTTCCGACAACTTCGAGTTTGAGCTTCTCTGTCACCTTACTCAGTGGCTCGGAGCCACCTTCAACTACAAGGACATCATCGGCAAGAATAGCAAAATCTCCTGTTGGTATTAGAGTTCTCTGCCCTTCGCGAATGATTCCTGCAACAACAAGATTTTTCTGGCTGAACAGCTCAATGGAATTAAGTTTACTTCCTACAATTGGAGAATCAGCCATTACTCTCAGCTCGAAAACATAATCTTTGATTTGAAATAGGTCACCTGATGCGGAGTCAGAGCTACGTGTCGGCAGGAGCCTCCAACCGATAACAGCCATGAATAAAATGCCGGAAAGAGCCGTTATACCTCCTACCGGTGTGTAGTCGAACATCTGGAATGCCGCGGCTGTCTCCCGGAAGCGAAACTCGGACACGATTATGTTAGCCGATGATCCGATCAAAGTAGTCATGGCACCTAGCAATGATGCAAAGGCAATCGGCATGAGGAATGCAGAGGGAGGAAGCCCTTGCTTCGTAGCCAGCTTGATGGATACCGGAACAAAGATAGCCAGTGCGCCTACACTACTCATAAAGGACGAGCACCCTGCCACAAGCAAACAGAGGCATGCGATAGTCATAGAGGGGCTCTGGTTGCCAGAATAGAGGTGACTCAGATGCTCAATTAACCCTGATCGTTCCAGTGCTCTGGTCACGGTAAAAATCGCCGCAACGATAACGACTGCCGGGTGCCCAAAGGCTAGGAATGTTTCATTAACCGGAATAATGTTGGTGACGCTCAGGAAGAGGAGTCCCGTAAGGGCAATGATGTCGTAGCGCAATGGTCCAGTGACCATGAGAACCAGTATGACTGCAAGAGTACCGAATACTAAAAGCTGTTCCATCAGGCTTGTTGCCGCCGCATCCTGGTGACAGTAAATGCACCATCTGTAGTGGTCAGAATAAATTCACCTAAAAAAGGCAGATAACTTACTGTCACGGACTCTATCCTTTCTTAAAGAGTTTTACCATGAGTTGCCATAGTTTAGCTGAGAGTAATTGTATGGACTTTCCTCTTAACATCTTCGCTGCTCGCAACCGTGTAGTCAAAATGGAAATTGAATTATTTCCTTGGCAATAGTAAATTCTCAAGCAACTAGCTGTTATACATCAAGACTCCTCTATCCAATGCATATATTCTAGATGAACTGGACTCATTCCCAATTAAGTCCCAAATTAGAACAGAAATCGCAAACCGATTTTTGTCTGCTTCTTCTGCTTCTATAGAATACCCAGGTATTTGCGAACCTTTATCAATTAAGTTTACGACTGGTTCGTAGTTCAATCTATCCGGTCCAGCTTTTTGATGTTCTCAGAGCTAGCGCCGGAAGACCCCTGAACGGCATTGCAAATCGAACGGTGTTTTGCAAAAATGGATACTGCAATTCTGAATTTGAGGAATCATGATGAAAAGCCCTTGCTATTTTGCTTTGCTTGCTGCGGTTATTCTTGTCCCCGTCCAGAGCGAATTGTGTTTTGCTAGCGATGGCGATAAGACGGACAGCCAGAAGGAGAGCACAGTGAAGAAAGATAGCGACAAGAAGATCGAAATCATTCCTCAACCATCGATGTCTTCGGACTCTCCTGCCTTTCAGTCGCCTTTGACTCAACTGATCAGAACCAAAGGCCACGCAGATAGCGCCAAAAAGAAAGGCGACTTTGAGAAGGCTAAGAAGCTTTATTTACGGTGTGTCAAAGACCCGAAAGTAAATCACAGGTCTTTGGGGTATTGCTACAGCAGTCTCGCTGAAATTTACGCTAAAGAGGGCAGTTCCAAGGAAGCGAGAAAGTATTACGAGCTGGCACTTGCGCAGATGAAGAAACACAAGATGCCACAACAAGCTGATGCGATACAAGACAAACTGGCAGAACTCAAAGATAGATAAGTAGAAAGTGTACTGCAGCGGTCTCTACTCACCAGGCAATATCCAGCCTAATCCTCCGCAATAACAGATGTATTGATCCAGTCCAGCCCTCTCTTTGTTACAGCACTGGCAGTTTACTGCGTTATCTGGTCGATCTTGTACCAGTTCTTTGAGGGAGGGATGCTCAAGACTCCCTCGATAAATCATGATTCGTCGTACTCTTGAGTCTGTCCAAACTTCTTCGTTCTCTGGATCTTCGTAGTCGATACAGACTACATCGCCATTTAGTCGAAGCCCGAACCAACCGCTCCAATCAAATACCAGAGGTAGGATTCTGCGGGCATCTACTACTTTGCGTATTTTATTGTTAAACTCAGAATCTTCTAGACTGTCCAGGTAAGTGGAAATCGATTGCTCTAATTTAGCTTCGGAAAGATTCTTCAACTTTTTCGCTTCCCTCCTTCTTTAATTCACTCTATTATACTTTTTGGCTTCAGCTCAATCATTCAAATATCTGGAATTTCCGGTTGATGAAAGCTCTGCCAATTTCTTGCACAAGATTATCTTGTTTCTTTAGATTTTTCCTGCTAGATGAGTTTGTAGTCACCAAATGTGATGCAAAGGACAGTGGAATTTCTCTGGGGAGCGTTCATGTGTTTTTCATGTTTGTTTTTCAGTGCTTTTACACCGCCGAAGTAGCCATCCTTGATATCAAAACTTACATAATCAGCTTCTGAACCTGTAAGCCCTTGTGGAAACTGACTTGAGCGGAATTGTCTTGCTGGAAATTGGAACAACTAGGTTGTTCTCTTCTTAAATTTGGGTAAGTAGTATGATGTCGGCTACGGCAGATAAGTTGATGTATTTCAAAGTGTCTGGTTCTTAGTTCGTTTTGTGTCCAAAGTCTTAGTTTCTGTTATTCAAATCAACTTCTGATATCAAAGCCTATTTTCAGTAAGAGGACAATGCCGTGAATGATGAGATAGCTCAAAGACAAAAAAAGCCAGAAAGCTCCACAGGAAAAATTCTAGCTAGTGGGGCAGTGGTCGGATTGATTCTTCTCAATCCGCTTTTCTACATTCTCGTGTCGCTTTTTATCGTGTTGATCATCTATCTCGCCGCAATTTTTGTTTATGGAGGTGCGGTTGGAGCTGTTGCGTTCCTCTCCGTAATTCATGAGCATCCGTTTGTATTCGCCGGACTATTCATATTGGCTATTGGAACTCCAACTTTGCGAGATCTTCTAAATAGCAAGCAGAAAATCTTGGCGTTAGAAAAGCGGATTACTGAGTTGGAAGGGGAAGTTTCTGCAGGCAAATGAATAGAAATGCGGATCTAATCCCAAAATACATATAGAAGTGTTTTCATTGTCTGGCTCTGTGGTCTCTTTCGACAACTTACTCTCTAGCACCACTTTGAGACGATACCAAATATGGTCGCACTTGTCTTTGGGGCAATGCGCAAAGAGCGACGAAATCTCCCCGTTAGTCTGGCTAGATTAGCGCTTCTCAAGCGGAACGTAAGGACGCTCTTCAGCACCTGTGTATATTTGCCTTGGGCGAGAGATCTTTTTGTCTTCGTCAAGCAGCATCTCTTCCCACTGTGCCAACCAACCCGGCAGGCGTCCTAGTGTGAACAGTACGGTGAAGTAGTCTGTCGGGTAACCCATAGCCTGGTAGATCAATCCGGAGTAGAAATCCACGTTTGGATACAACTTCCGAGAAACAAAATAGTCTTCTTCCAGGGCAATGCGCTCCAGCTCAAGTGCAATTTCTAGCCTCGGATTGATGCTGGTCTCTTCAAAGACTTCGTAAGCGACTTCTTTGATCAATTTAGCCCGCGGGTCGTATGACTTATAGACACGGTGTCCGAAGCCCATCAGGCGTCTGTTGCCCGATTTTACTTCTTTGATAAAGTTCGGAACATTCTTAACCGAGCCGATTTCATCCAGCATTTTTATTACTGCTTCGTTTGCCCCTCCATGCAGAGGACCGTAAAGAGCGGCGATACCGGCAGATACCGCGGAGAACAGATCCACATTTGAGGAGCCGACGGCACGGACCGCACTGGTGGAGCAATTTTGCTCGTGGTCGGCGTGGAGTATAAAGAGAATCTCTAGGGCTCTTTGCAGCACTTTGTTCGGTTTGTGACCACCGCCGATACTGAAGGTCATGTTCACAAAGTTGCCGATGTAGTCAAGGTCATTGTCGGGAAAAACGAACGGCAGTCCGCGAGAATGACGGAAGGCGAAAGCCGCAATTGTAGGAGCTTTTGCCAAGAGACGCACCCTTTGCAGATAGCGGTTTTCGGGATCTTTGATGTTCTTGGCATCGGGATAGAAAGTTGACAGTGCGCTAATGGTGCTGAGCATCATGCCCATGGGGTGGGCGTCGTAGCGGAAACCTTCGAGAAACTTGGTTATGTTTGTGTGAACATAAGTATGATTCTTGATGTCTTCGGTCCAACTTGCCAGCTGTTTCTTGTCAGGTAGCTCACCTTCGTTGAGCAGATAGGCGGCTTCCAGATAGCTGGAATCCTTAGCCAGTTGCTCTATAGGGTAGCCGCGATAGCGTAGAATTCCGCGCTCACCGTCGATAAAGGTGATAGCGCTCTGGCAGGCCGCGGTGCTCATGAAAGACGGGTCATATGCCATAAGACCGAAATCTTCGGCGTCTACTTTGATCTGCCGCAGGTCATTCGCCCGAATGGTGTTGTCAGTTATCGCTAACTCGTATGTTTGTCCCGTTCGATTGTCAGTAATAGTAAGCGATTCACCAGACACGGTAAGCCCTCCAAAGAAATGCAGTGATACGTTCGCATTTTGACGAGAAAAAGTATAGCTCGTATTGCCACGAAATGTTTTAAAGGACACTCTTTGACTTGGTTGTTAAGTGATAAGTGCCTGCTGTCAAGAAGACTATCCAAAATAAACTGCTGCGATGCTAAGTCCAACAAATTCACTTCTTTCTTTCGAGTACATCTTCCAATCAACTAGCTTACTTGGTCAGTCACTTATGAATTTGGAAAATGTCGCTCTTCAACTCTTCGCTGAAGTCATCAAATACGATGTCGTTGTATCTTGCTCCGAAAATAAATCCTACCTGGGCTCCTTCTTCAGCAGTCTGTGAATAGGCTTTAGACATAGCGGGATCCGAGTCCTTAAAATAAGCTGCTGCATTCTTAGCCGCCAGGCTTTCAGTTGTGTACACTAGTACTTTCCTTTCAACGATCTCCAGTGTCCTAGAGTTAATCAGGAGATTTTCGGTGTGCAGGTTTTTGCTCGGATCCGAACCTACCCAGATAAGTTCATCATCTTCCGCTGGCAAGGTGTTTTCTAAAAAGGGACCGAATTTGGTGAAGTCTAAACTGCCGCTCTCGAAATCCGGCATCAACAGTTTGAGAATGAATGCGATTGATTGGTCTGCGACTCCGATGGTAGATTTAATTGCCGATTTTAAATCGGTTTCTATAGACTCTCCATCCCACATTTGAACGATCGCATCATCGTTTACGCTGCAAATAGTCAGTCTATTGCCGGTGCATGATGTTATTTCAAACCGGAATAGCCCAGGTCTGCAGAAGTATGTCTTGAAAGTCGACTCTGACTTAAGGTAGCCATACTCCGATCCTGTATTAATGTAGGATTCACAGCTGGCGTATTTGTCGAGTACCTTTTTTAGCAAAGCTGGATACATTGGTGATGAATTGAGTGTGTATTTCGCGGCAGGGTGATTTTTGTTAAGTATACGGCTATTGGGGAGATCCCAATCCATTGCCAGTTAGAATTGAAACTTCAACCAAGCAGTTTTCCCAGGACAAAATCAGGCCTGTCTGGTCTTGTCCAGTACATTATATTGCCTGTCTCGAAGGCGACTATTTGATTTGTCTCGTGATCAAGAAACACATATGCTAGCTCTTTTTCATTTTGCTTACCAAAGCCGACTCCATAGACTTTCTTGTCGAGTAACGCAGGCTCGGGTTTGATACTACTTTCGGAGTCAGGCTCAGCGGAAGGGAGCGCGGTGAACCTGATCAGAAACCGATATACTGTCTCTCTTGTGGAGGTGCCTCCATAGGAGACTAGCTGGGAGTATTTAACTTGCTCTACCGAAGCCACTGTCATTTTTATCGGCTCTTGGGTTTCGACTATTCTGTTTACACGGTTGTAGTATTCTCTCTGGGTATCTGGTCTGAGGCCCAGCACGATTAAAGCGATTCCCATCAGTGCTATGGGAGCTGCAAGGAGAGCCATTCCGTACATCTTTTGCTCAGTGTTTATCTGGTACGTGAAAATGGAAAGCAGTATGGTGATGATTCCGGTCACACGGAAGACGAAGGGTGTTTCACACTTCAGATCTTTGAACTCAGGATGCTTTAGTGACTGGTAGCGTGTCAATGTGCTGCTTCCCTCAAAGAGTATTCTTTCCTTAGAGTTTCTAAGTGTTTGCTCTTTGCTTATTATAGTCTGCTTCATTATTGTTCGGATTAGTTTGACTCAGAAGATATCTTTGGTAAGATGCCCGACTGGAATTAATCACCTAGAATATAAATAGGTGAGAAGACGGCGCAGTTTTTGCTTGCATACGAGCTGAAGGCGCAAAGGATCTGGGTTGCTGAGTATTTTATTTGAATTCAAATGGGCGTTGCATGGGCTGGAAAAGCTCTCAGGAAGTAGATTAAGGCTGTCGACACTTTTATTTTTGGTGCTTTCAATGCTTGCTGAGCCGGCTTGCGCAATGTTGCCTTCTCAGAATTTTAATTTTGATGTGCCTGGGGATTCTTCTTTTCAGTTGTCGTCTTCGGAGCCGGCTGTTTTGATTGCCCGGCGCAGGCGCAAGAAGAAGCGCAAGAGAAGAAGACGTAAGCCGAGATATGCTTACTCATACAACTTCTTTATGATGAAGGCACCAAATTTTGATAAGACGCCCCTTCCGGCAGCGCAAGCAGAAGAGATTAAAAGGGCTTTTCACCGGGGCAAGGCTGGCAAGTATCCTCCTAATTTGCTGGTTCGAGCTGGATTGGTGAAGCACTATCCGATGAGAGGTGGAATCTTCCATCGCAGAGAGCCGGTTAAATACTTGATTATGCATTCCACCGAGACGGCGCGTCCGGCTGATGCTACCAGGGTTATCCGGAGTTGGAGCAACAGAGGGCGCCGACATCCGGGGGCTCAGTATGTTGTCGATAGGGATGGAACAATATACATGGCAGTAGATCCCCGGCTCTCCACCGTTCACGTCAATATCTTCAAAACCCTGAAAGGCATCAATAACGATAACAGTATCGGCATCGAGATGGTGCACTCAGGCAAACAGAAATACGAGGAAGTGCAAGTGGCTTCTGTCGTAAAACTTGCAACTTATTTGCGCGAGTATTTTGGAATTCCTGATAAGAGGGTGATTACCCATAAGTACGCGCAGCAAGGGCACCATACCGACCCGGTCAATTTTGCCTGGAAAACATTTCTGGCTAAGGTGAATAAACTACGTAACCGTGCTCTTTTTGAAGAGTCGCAAGAAATTGTCGCACTGGCTGAGTCTTGGCGTAGTAAGCCAGAGTCGGTGGGCGAGAAGCAAGAAGTGAAGACCTCGATCAAGGGTGAGGTTAAGGTTGAACCTGTCGGTGATGAAGGTAAGGAAGTGTTGAAGCCGGGTTCGGAACCAGCTGCCAATGCAGATGCCGGAACAGGCAATGGCACGGATATTCATTCTAATAATGGTCCGGGCACAGAGCCCACAGAGTCCAATGAACCCACCGAGGTCCGTTCAAAGGGCAGCGGCGGGCAGGAGCATGTGGATGAATCGCCGAGTCGAGAGTCTGGTGATGCTACTGAAATTCATTCCGATCGGTCTTCTGCGTCAGGGTCGGGCTTGGCGCCGAGCGCAAGCAGGCCAGAGCTCAGAGGTCCAATAGAAGTTGGTGCCGAGCATGCTGAAAAGCTGCACGAACAGGATTGATGCAGCAGGGCAATTCGATTCTTTTGTTAGAATCGAGATTCTTACTCGCCCAGTCAGACTACTTCATCTACAAACTGTCCAGTGATTCATGAAGGTTCTTTTCTCCTTCTTTAAGCGCAAATCGCTTCCGTATTGTGTTCGGCTTGTCCAGGCATGCCACCATAGCTTTCGCCACATGCTCCCTGGAGGTGTTTGCTTTGCCATCAATATTGGTGTCAACTTCAACAAGTCCGGTCGCCGCTTCATCGGTGAGGCGGCCAGGGCAGACTATCGTCCAGTCAAGGGTTTCATCCATTATCTCATGCATTTTCATGATGAAATTGTCACAGTGCGCTTTCGCTCTATGATAATGCTTTATTGCTGACTCGCTATCAGTTTTTGTGTTCATGGCGCTCAACATGATGAAACGCTTAGCCCCTTCGGTTGCGGCTTCAACAGCGGCTTTTATTCCACCGAGCTGATCGATGATCACTGTTTTGTCCTTGCCGGTGGAAGAGCCTGAGCCTGCCGCGAATATCACCGCGTCCATACCCTTCAAGGCTGGTGTTATCGATTCTTCAAGGTCGCAGAGAACCGTTTTGACACCCAGGTTCTCAAATTTTTCTTTTTGATCTTCGCTACGAACCATGGCGTATGCTTCGTGCTTCCCATCTGATTTTAGCTCTTTGACCGTTAGAAAACCGGTCTTTCCGTTTGCGCCAATAACAAGTACTCGCAATTTCTTTCTCCTGATTTTGTTCGGATTCTATCTTAAGGGATTGAAGTGCCGATTTTATTAATCAGAAACTTTGAGGAGAGGCCTATAGTCTTGAACAGTTGTCTCATTCGATTAAAAGGAATACTATATTTTGTAAGGTGCAAATGAATGAGCAAGAAGAGTCTATCTAGCCAGAAAGAGAGTGCCACGAAATCTTCCAAAGATTTTGATGACTTCGGCCAGAGTTTTAAGCTAGGTAGTGATTTTTCTCTTGTGGTGATTATGCTAGCCCTGATTCTTTTCTCTATATCTGCCTGGATAGGCTTCAATCAGCTTAGCAAAGTACTGGATAGGAAGGCTGTGACCCCCTCCATTCCGATAAAGCATCCCACCAGTGGAATTTATCCTGTCGAACCAGAGGCAGTGCCGGAATCTGTGCCTGTCCGTGTGCCTGTGACCGAGTCAGTGCCTATGCCTATGCCTATGCCTATGCCTATGCCTGTACCCGTATCTGAATCGGTACCCGAGGCTGTTGCCGCTCCCTAGTTAATGGTGCGAATTTGTGGGTTTACTTCTTCTCTTCCGGCGGTTGGAAGGATAGAGGACTGACGTCCTGTTCGTGGGAGAAGATAGCCGTGCCGCGGTGATCATAGTAAGTGGTGCTGCGATGGGTGATCTCACCGGATACGTCGTAAGTGGTAAGGTCGGCGGCGGTCTGAACTCCGTTCGGGTTGTACTGAATGATTTCCCGTCTGAGCATGTGACCGGTGCTACCGTATCTGTGGGTTTCTTCCAGGAAGGGTCCGCCGCAGGCATGGTACATGATCTTGGTGTATTTGTTGACCTTGCCGTCGGGGCTGAAATAGAAGTGCTCGGTGAGGGTGCGCTGACCATCTTTGAGCCACTTTATCTGCTCCCGGTGCTCCAGTTTGCCGGAGTCCAAATTCATGAAGTGGCTGATGGTTTTGTCCGGTGTACCATCCTGTTTGTAGTCGGTCTGCCCTTGATAGAGGGTTCTAATACCGATACTCTCGCGCTGTACCGTGCTCTTCAGTTCGCCTTCAATTCCTATTACCAGGACAGATTCGATGGTTTTTTCTTCTGTATAGGAAATTTCCTTGGTAATTGAGGTGCCGTCCGGCATGGAGGAAGATTCGAAGATTCTGGAGACGTCTCCGGTAACTGGGTCGAAGTCAGTCTCGGAGCGGCTGTTGCGACCGCGCTTTACTATTTTTACCAGGTTGTTGTCGGCGCCGTAGAGCTTCTCTACGAAAAAGCCTACGTTATTGTCATTACGCAGGACATGGTAAGTTGTGATGCCGTTTATATCTTTTCGGGTGCCAACGTCGATTTCGTCCCATCCTACGGAAGCGGACGGAATCGCTTGATGCTGGTCTTGGCGCTGTTCGGACATGAGGATACCTGTGAAGAAACATCTTTCGTGGGGTGAAAGAATAACCAGGCCGCAGAAGTTAGCAGCGATACGGGGGTGCGGCTGAATTTTTTACTAATCTGATTAAAGGTAGAGATATAATCTCTGGGGCCTTAAAAGAATACGGCCGTTCCGGGTGGATGTCAAGCTGATTTAATCTCTCTGGCAATAGGGTTTTGGATTGGATATTAAGGGGGTTGGGTTTCGGCTCGCCCGGGAGCTTCTCACCCGTTCTCGATGTCATTTTTCGGCTTGCTCAAGGCTATCCCAGAGCAAGACCGCCGGTGGAGGTCTCTTTGTATTTCTTGTTCATATCGAGACCGGTTTGCTTCATCACCGATAGGGCTTTGTCCAGGCTGACCAGGTGGGTTCCGTCCGATGCCAGGGAGAGTGCCGCTGCGTTCAAGGCTTTGACGGCTCCCATGGCATTGCGCTCTATGCAAGGGACTTGAACCAGTCCCATGATCGGATCGCAGGTCATACCCAGGTGATGTTCTATGCCAATTTCAGCTGCTTGCTCAATCTGATTGGCGGTGCCGCCCAGCATGGCCACCGCGCCTGCTGCTGCCATAGCACAGGAGGTGCCCACCTCTCCCTGGCAGCCGACTTCGGCACCACTTATGGAGGCATGCACTTTGACCAGGGCGCCGATTACCGAGGCGACTATGAGTCCATTTTGCAGGGTTTCGTCGCTCAGGGAGTGGATCTCCTTAAGTGTTCGGAAAACGCCTGGTATCAAACCTGATGCTCCGTTGGTCGGGGCGGTGACCACCCTGCCGCCGGCAGCGTTCTCTTCGTTGACCGCCATGGCGTATACGGAAGGTCTCAAGTCACTCTCTGTCCAGGCAGGCGCAGAGCCGGAATTGAGAAGATCGTTTATTGATTTTGCTCGCCGTTTAACGTTCAATCCACCGGGGAGAATGCCCTCTGTTTTTAGCCCTCTTTCTATGCAGTCTTCTATTGTATTCAGAATTTTTTGCAGTTCGTCTCTCAGTTCACTCTCTTCAAGTCCTCTGGCAGTCTCGTTTTCAATCACTATCTGCCAGGCTGGAAGGCCGCTTTCATTGACCAGATTGACAAAGTCGGCGGCGGTGTTATACGGATAGGGCACGTGGACATGGTCTTTACCATCCAGGGATTTATTGTTTATGTCGCCGAGGCGCTCAACAAATCCGCCCCCCACCGAGACAAGGACTTCTTCCAGAAGTTTCTCTCTGGCGTCCATGAGTTTGAATCGCATGGTGTTTGGGTGAGGCAGGGGTTTGTCGTCCATGCGCCATTTGCGCCAGTGGATATCCTCTTTTGGGTTGAAGGCGATTTTGCTAGCAGCCACTTGCAAATACGGATCCGCTTCCAGCTCTTCTCTGGCGGCCCAGATCTGTTCCGGGGTATTCTCTTTGGGGTGATAACCGAAAAGTCCGGCACAGACTGCGCCATCGGTGGCGTGACCTTTGCCTGTGGCGGAGAGACTGCCGTAGAGCTCTACGACAATCTGAAGTTTTTTTGTCCCATGCTCAGCAAGAATCTTGCTGTTTTCGATTGCTCTTCTGAATTCCAGAGCCGCTATCATCGGACCCATGGTGTGGGAACTGGAAGGACCGATGCCAATTTTGAACATGTCCAGGGGACTGATCTGGTCGGCGCGTTTGTGCTCCATTGCTGACCCCAATGCGCTGATTTAGTGATTGCCCATTATATAGGAGTGGCTTCTATCTTTTCGAGCTGGTTCCTGAACTTTCCAGGGTGTTTTTCTGCCCCAGGCTTGCGATATCTGTCTCTTCGGTTTTATTCAGTCCGAGGAATTTAAAGGACTTTTTAAACCATATTTCCAGATCGTCCAGGTATGTATAGACCACCGGTACCACTATGAGGGTGAGAAGCGTTGAGGTTATCAAACCTCCTATAACGGCAACAGCCATGGGGGCGCGAGCCTCTGAACCGGCACCGATTCTGAGCGCTATCGGGAACATACCCGCCACCATGGCAACGGTAGTCATGATGATTGGACGCATTCTGGTCTCGCCGGCTCTGATTATGGCTTGCATTCGGTTGGTGTTCTTGTTGGCGCTTCTGGTCATCAAGCAGTATTCGACCAGGAGGATGGCGTTCTTTGTGACAAGACCCATGAGCATGACGATGCCTATCAGGGCGTAGAAACCAAGGGTGTCACCGGAGATCATCAGGGCGATCAGGGCGCCGCCCAGGGAGAGGGGAAGGGACATCATGATCGTGAGCGGTTGCAAGAATCCGTTGAAGAGAAGGACAAGTACCGCGTAGATGAGGACGACTCCGACGGTTAATGCCCAGGCGAACCCGGAGAAAATGTCTTTTTGAATCTCGATATCTCCGGCCGGTTTGTTTTTGACCGAGGCAGGCATCTTTTTCCAGGTGGGGAGAGCTTTGATCTTTTTCAGGGCTTCACCCAGGGGCAGACCTTTGGCAAGACTGGCGTCTATGGTCACCTGTCTGGACCGGTCGTAACGGTCTATCTGGGCTTCGCCGCTGGAGAAGTTGATGTCGGCAACGTTGCTCAAAGGAATTAGTTTGCCGTCATCTCTTCTTATTCGCAGGTTTTCGATGGTGGTTAGATCTTCCCGGTGTTTTGGATCTATTTGTACCCGGATATTGATCTG
>JAUIJG010000396.1 GCA_030431355.1 bacterium | reverse complement strand
CAGTCGTTCTGGAAGGTAATTTTTTCCTCTTCGGCGTACTCTTGAACCAGAACAACTGCATCTTCGGTCACCTGCTTCAAATCAGTGCGACGTTTCTGGAGGAATATTCTTCCTGACTCGAATTGCTCGATATCAAGGATACTGTTTATCATCAAGGTGAGTCGCTTACTGTTGCGTTCGGCTATCTGCACAATGCTCTCAATTTTGGAGAGCTTTCCTGACTTTAAAAGAGCAAGGGCTCCGATAATTGAGGAGAGCGGTGACCTGAGTTCATGGGTGATGCGTTTATAAAATTGCCTTTTGAGATGGATGAAAGACTCCCGATCATGGGTTGTGGCAATAAAGACTGCCTGGCAGTGATCATCGATTTCGTTGACGGAGAAATCCACGGATATCTGCCTGGGAGAATCCTGGGAGTTTACCAGTCCACGCACAATCACTTGCTGACCGATCTTGATCAGGTTGGCAAGGGTATTGTCTTCGTAGTCGAACTCTACAAGATCCTCAAACTTAGAGCTCTTCAAATCTGCCTCAGACAAACCGAAGAGAGATTCGGCCTTGGAATTGACATACTCTATGCTGCCATTCTGGACAATTAGAATGCCGATAAACCTGTTTGCCAGAAGGCTTTTCGAAAGAGAATCGATTTCCAAATTGCCAGTCATAATTGCCTCAGAAAGACCCCGGTCTATTTTTTAAAGCTCAATCAGCTAAACACATTGTCTCATTACGAATAAATGAATTCAAATTGATTATCTGTGGCTGTGCTTTGGGTGAAGCTCTTTAGCCAACTTCTCATAGGTCTTTGCTTCTTCAGTGTTTCCAACCTGCCGGAGGAAATCCGCATAACTGTTGTAGAACTCGGTCAATTCCTGGTTTGAAAAAGCATTGCTGGCTTTTGCAAGTTCTATGGATTTGGTCAAATTTTTTCTAGCTTCGTCGAAATGACTTCGGTCTCTTTGCCACTGCCCAAGCTTTAAAAGCGCCCGTATATATTCGGGAGATTCAACGTCCTTACGTCCTTCGAGTTTATTGTTGTTGCGCCTGATTTCAACAACTCTTTGATAGAGATTTAACTGGGTGATTTCCTGGATTTGATCTTCTTTCTTTAAGCACTCGGCAAGCTGAAGCTTGATGTCCGAAAGTTCTATGTAGTCTTGCCCATAAAGCTCTTTGAATAGTTCATCCGCAAGCTCAAGAAGATTCTCTTCCACGCTGTACTCCTGGACCAGATCAAGGCGCTTGGCCAATTCGATAATTGCCGATGAATCACCTTTTAAGTTCAAGGGTTCTTTATCCCTGAAATTTCTAGGATCTTTCCCCTGACCACGCAATTTCTCAATCAGTTTTTTAGCTTCTAAAAGGTCGGCGATGTATTGGTTTCCTCTCACGACCCATCTTTCTTTCTCCAATTTGGACAATGTGCGCACAGTCTGTTGCTGCTTATCATCCATTCCCAGGGATGAATAGACTTTTACTTGCTTCACCAGGGTTTCAAAAATCTTGTCGTAGTTTTTTGCTCTCCCTTCGCCGCTCAGGTTTTTCGCGTCAGAAAGGGCCCAGTCCAACAAAGGCAAAGAATTTTCATAGTTCTTGTTTCTGATCTGGAGATCCGCCAGAGTCATCAACAATTGCCATTTCATCTTTTTGATCGGTGGACCCGGGTCTTCCTGGGGACCTGGGTAGATTGATACGAATAAGAGAACCACCAATAGTGCTGCACCAAATATAATGGCAAGAGTGTTGGAGCCGATTTTACTCTTTTGTTTTTTTCTTTTGTTAGGGCGTTTCTCTATTGCCCGGGTGACACTTGTGGATGAGCTTGCCACCAGTTGACTGAGGCTCATGGCAGAAGTTCCATTGCTGGATATCGAGATTCTGGACTCCGTTGGTTCAGGCAAATCTTCCAAAAGTTCCTGGACGGATTCATAGCGATTTTCCCTCTTCTTCTCCAGGCATCGAAAAACCAACTTCTCTAGCTTTTTGGAGATAGTGTTCTGAGGCATCACTTCATTGAAAGAGGGAGGTTCATCCTCCACGTGCATGGACATCGTCTCCACTGCATTCTTGCCTAGAAATGGTGGCAATCCTGTCAGGGTTTCATACATAACACAACCGAAAGAATAGATATCCGACCTGACATCCAATTCTTCTGCTGAACATTGCTCCGGTGACATGTAGAGTGGGCTACCGAAAACCTCTCCTGTCTGGGTCAGGGTCAGCGCTTGCTCTGCGTCTCCAGCTACCATCTTAGCTATACCGAAGTCGACAATTTGAACCAGGACGGAGCCATCTTCCTCCAGAGTCAACACCAGATTTCTCGGCTTCAGATCTCTATGAATTATCTTTCTGGCGTGAGCATGAATCAATCCTTTTGCTATCTGCCTGAATACAATGAGCGCGTCGGACTCGATAAGTGGTCCGCTAGAGTCGATTATGTCGCCAAGGGTGGTACCTTCCAGATAGTCCATAACCAGGAAGGCTGTCTCCCCATCGGATACGCCAAAGTCAAAAACAGTGATTATGTTTGGATGGGAGAGAACACTTGTCGCCTTTGACTCTTTCTGGAAGCGTTCCACCGAAGTCGGGTCACTGAGCAAATGCTTGTGAAGCACTTTTAAAGCCACTATGCGTTCCATATATTTATGCGTGGCTTTGTATACGGTGCTCATGCCTCCCCGACCGAGCACTGATATTATCTCGTATTTATCCGCAAATATTTTCCCTATAAGTGGGTCATCCACCTCTGGTGGTGTTTGCGCTTCGGCAGATTCTGCTTCTTTTTTGCTCTCTTCTGCCAATTTCCGGGCACCTTTACTAAATAACTGAGATTATGCGGGCAATCATGAGTTAGGATATCGAATAGTATACAGGGTACGATTTAGGAGCGATGGTGAAAAACATAGATGCCATTGAATTCTTTTCTGGAATAGGAGCTTTTGCTTCTGCCGTCTCCATGCTCAAAAAAACAGATATCTCCATCGTTTCCGCTTTTGATCAAAATCCCGAAGCCAATAAAGTTTACAGCCACAACTTCGGACTTCAGCCAATTCAGAAAAATCTGATATCACTCAAGGCTGATCTGGTGCAACCATCAAATTTATGGTGGATGAGCCCTCCTTGCACTCCTTTTAGCCGGCGCGGCAAGAGAAGAGACATTGACGACCCTCGCTCCAAAGCATTTCTGAATCTGATAAACCTTTTGGTCTCTTTGAACGTTCCCAAATTGCCCCATGGCTTAATAGTTGAGAATGTGGAAGGTTTCGGGGGGTCCAGGGTCCAGGAGTATCTTTTCGAAAAGCTGGATAGGCTCGAATATCAGTACAAAACTATCAGATTGTGCTCCACGGATTTCGGTGTGCCGATGAGACGACCCAGGCTGTTTCTTTTGGCTACCAGAGGAGGTTCTATAAAAACTCCCGATCTTTCCGAATATATCGACAAAAGAGCTAATCTCATGGATTACCTGAAGAAATATGGTGACAGCAGATGTATCGTGAAAGATGAAGTGCTTGAGCGTTATCACAATGTTTTGAACATCGTTGACTTAGAGGATGGTGAAGCGGTGCTGATTTGCTTTACCAGGGGGTACTACGGGTGTAAAAAAGTAAGTGGCTCTCTAGTGAGGGGAAGCGACGGTGTGGTTCGTTATGTATCACCGGATGATATCGCTCGCTTGTTAGGATTTCCCGAAAATTTCAGCTTCCCCGAAACTGTTTCATATGAATGGCGATGGAAACTACTTGGAAATTCCGTTGATCTTAGAGCTATCAGGTATCTCCTCGCCTCTTTGAATTACTGTTGAATTCACCATACTACCTGGCTACCTTTGCTTGTAATATGGAACTATGAGCGAACTTGAGAATTTACCTGAAAAATTGCCAGAAAGAGAAAGGCTTACTTCCCTGGGAAAAGAAGGGCTGAGTGCGTTTCCGGATCTTTCAATTGACCAAGTCGAGCAAAGAGAGAAGAGCGGGATTCGTACCGCAAAGTCTCGGGATAATCTCAGGTCAAACATGGAATCCACCAGCTTTGTTGTCAGTGAAGGGGCTCTGATCCAGAATTTTTTGAACCACTATGTTGAACGGTATGCAGGGCCGGGAATCGCAGAACCTGAGAATCTTGCTTCCCGTCTTAACGCAGGTATCCGTTTAGAAAAGGAGCTTTCGCCCCGGTCAAGATACATGCTGGGCGGTGAGTTTATCGTCACAGCTTTAATTGCTTCGGCTGCCATAGCTAAAACTCGCCTGGAGAAAAACGAGGGGCAGGAAGACCAGGGCAAGATTGAAGATTTTGCCTATGGAGAGCCAGAAGCGGAGCCGGAAAAGAAGGTGGCTAATATTCAGGAAGACGACGGTGGTTTGAGTGGCTCCCTGACCGACTATATGTTCAATCATGGCGGTTTACCCCGGCCGACATTTATCATCGGAAGCAGCGATAGTCTGGTCTCCATAGCTGAACTTTTGTACCAGGAGGGAAGGTTGGCCTATTTATTAGCCGATCTAAACAAGAACAAAACTTTTCAGTACGAGAAGGGTGGGAAGCGATATGTGGAGACAAGAACAAGGACGATTTTGAATTTGCCTCTCAAAGAAGACCTGGAGGCTTTCCGTATGTCCGATTGGCAGAATTTGAGAAAGGAGAATTTGATCACCATCGTTCATGATCGTAGCCTTGACCGGGAACTTCTGGAGGAGGAGTTAAATCCTGTGGTAAATGTCCGCAACAAGCTTCGGACCAGGTCTTCGTACTATGTTCTTAAAGGGGGGCTGGACTCTAAGAATTCTGGATGGCAAAATCGACTGGATACTTTAAACTTGTATCCATCGAGATGGAATTCTCTTGTGAATAGTGGTATCAAAATCGGACGGCATCTTGTCTTTTAAGAACAAAACCACAAAAACACGAAGCATTGCCCTTACCCTTGGT
>JAUIJG010000395.1 GCA_030431355.1 bacterium | reverse complement strand
GATCAAACTCTACATGTCGTGCCATCAAAAATGATTATAGCCTATCTGGAACGATCGGTCCAGTAATTAATTTATCCAATTAAGATTTGCTCTTCGGGATATTGCCGCGGTATAGAGAATGTAGGCGTTGTTTAAAGCCGCTTTTCCAAATAGTCCCTTATAGATCTAACCGCTAGGGTGCCCTGGGCGAACGCCACTGTGATTCGGTCGAATCCCGGTCGAACCAGATCTCCTCCTGCGAATATGCCTGGTCTTGACGTGGAAAGATTCTCGTCCACAAGCACATGACCGGATTCCGTTCTTTCGAGAATATCTTCGAATAGTTCGGAGTTTGGTCTATAGCCGAACTTTGTATAGACGATATCGGCCGGAATTGAGCTTGTTTTGCCGGAGCGACTATCTCTTACGATGCAGGAGTCGAGCTTGGAATCACCTTCCAGGGAAAGGATCTCTTTGTCCGTGAATATTTCTATGCGTGAGTCCTTTTTTACTAGTTCTAACAAGTCTGGTCTTGCCCTGAATAGCTCTGAGCGGTGCAGAATCGTTACGGATTTTGCCACATCGGCCTTGGCGAGAGCTGCATAGAATGCTGAATCTCCACCTCCGGCAATGACTACTCTTTTGTCTATGAACAGGCTTTCGTCCACATAGTGTCGGTAGTGGAGGAAGTCCTTGAATCTCTCCTGGTTTTCAAAGGAAGGCTTTCTGTATCGTGCGCCGGTAGCCAGATATATAGACCTACCTTTGTAGAGATCACCTCCGGCTGTTTCTACTTCCAGGGTAGCGGGCTCTGATCCCAGATCCTGTTTTAGAATTTTTACTACCTCTGAATTACTCTTTAAATTGCATTGATTGGCAAGGGAATGTTCCATCAGTTGCCATGCCAGCTCCTTGCCCCCTGCTGCGCTATTGCCTGCAGGTAAGTTTGGGATTGGACCCGGAACTTCATGGAGCTGCCCTCCAAAACATCTTTCTTTTTCCAGGACAATATGACTCAGGTTTGAGTCGCGGCATTCCAGGGCGCAACTGATTCCTGATGGACCGCCGCCAAGAATTATTACATCGTATTTAGTTCCGGTTTGCACTTTTAAGATCAGTCCCTGTTCAGAAACGAAAGATATATTATTTCATGATAGTATTCAGCCTGGTCCCAGTCACCGCTTTGCAATATTCGGAAGTTGTATACAGTGCCAGAAACAGACAATTTGAATAAAGCAGGTACGTTTTTGAGCGCTTTGAGGCGAGAGAAAACTTCTAGCACTCCGGTATGGTTGATGAGACAAGCCGGAAGGTATCAAAAAGAGTACAGGGACATAAGGGAGAAAGTTAGCTTCCTCGAACTATGCAGAACCCCGGAGCTTGCCTCCCAGGTAACCGTGTTCGCTGTCCGTCAGCTTAAGGTAGATGCGGCCATAATTTTTGCCGACATTCTTTTAATCCTGGACGCTCTTGGCATGCAGTTAAGGTTTCAGGAGAACCACGGACCGGTATTCGATAATCCGGTGCAGACCGCGGATGCCGTTGGAAACTTGCCCTCAAAAGATATGGCAGAAGAGCTTGCCTATGTTGGTAAAGCGATAGCCATGACCGTAGATGAGCTGAAAGGCGTTCCAGTAATCGGCTTTGCCGGCGCTCCATTCACTGTTGCTTCCTATGCGATAGAGGCCGGGCCTTCCAAAAATTTCACGCGCACCAAAAGATTTATGTATGAGCATCCGGAGGCTTTTAAACAGCTGATGGAGATTCTCACCGATGCCACCATCGACTACTTGAAGATGCAGGTGAATTATGGGGCTTCCTGTTTGCAGCTGTTTGATAGTTGGGTAGGCTGTTTGAGTCCCAGAGACTATGAGATTTTCGTTTTGCCACATATGCAGAATCTTTTTAGCGCCTTAAAAGAGACTGTTCCGACCATCTACTTCGGTACCGGAACCCAGGGACTATTGGAATCTATGGCAAGAACAGAAGCCGGCACCATCGGAGTGGATTGGAGAGTCGATTTGGATAGAGCTTGGAATGTCCTGGGACCGGATCGAGGTATTCAGGGAAATCTAGACCCGGTTATTCTCCTGTCCGACCGACCTACTATCAAAGCAAATGTGGAAGAGATACTAAAGAAAGCTGATGGTAGACCGGGCCATATTTTTAACCTGGGGCACGGAATTCTTCCTGGAACTCCTGTGGACAACGCTAAGTACTTGGTTGAGTTAGTGCATGAACTGAGTGAGAATCAAGGTTAGTCCCATGGGTGCTAAAAAGCGTATTGGTATTGTCGGCGGTGGTATAACCGGTCTCTCGGCAGCTTACTATCTCAAGCGTTCCCTGGAAGAGTATGAACTGGAAGCGGAGATTGAGATTTTTGAAAGCAGGGATCGTTTAGGTGGTGTGATCAACACCGAGACCAGAAACGATTCTTTAATGGAAGATGGACCGGATTCTCTCTTTACCGCTAAAGCTGATGCTCTCAAGTTGATTGATGATTTGGGTCTCAGCTCATCGATAGTGGAGACCAACAGGAAAAAGCGCCGTTCCTTGCTTGCCTGTGATGGCGAATTGCATCCTTTGCCGGATGGTTTTGTCATGCTTGCCCCCTCGGAGATCCTGCCTTTTGCCGGAACTGAAATTTTGAGTACCGCAGGTAAGTTGCGGACGGTGATGGATCTATTCATAGGACCAAGACTCTATGGGCCGGAAGAGAGCGTGGCCCAGTTCATTCGTCGACGATTCGGTGGAGAGATTCTTGAGAAGATAGTGCAGCCGATGGTCGGAGGAATTTATGTTGGCGACGTTGAAAAGCTGAGCGCCGAGTGCACTATCCCTCAGTTTGTCGAGCTAGAGCGTACTACTGGCAGTATCATCGCCGGATTGATTGGACGTCGCATGAATAGCCTTTCCGGCAGTGGGGTGAGCGGCGCCAGGTACGGCATGTTCGTCTCCCTCGACGGAGGGTTGGGCAAGCTAGTTTCGCGTTTGAAAGATAATCTGGAGAGCTGTAATTTCCACTTTGATACGAGAGTTACTGAAGTGGTTCCCGCTGATTCTGATAGCGGCTCAGGTTTACGCTGGAATCTATTATCGGTTGAAAAGGAAGGTAACTCAGTCGACCACAACTTCGACACAGTGATAATGACGCTTCCTGCTTCCAACCTGGCACCCACGCTAAAGTCTCTGGATGAAGAGATCAAGTGCGATCTTGAAGATATACCCTGCGCATCATCTGTAGTGGTCAACTTTCTCTATGACCGGGATCAGTGTGACTATGACTTTAACGGATTCGGATTTGTCGTGCCGGAGGGCGGCAACACTTCTATCATCGCCGGTAGTTTCACCTCGGTAAAGTATCCAGGTCGATGCCCGGACGACAAGGTGATGATCAGAGCTTTTCTGGGTGGTGTGCTCCGGGGCGATATCCTTGAAAGAAGCGATGAAGAGTTGGTGGAGCTTGCCCACAAAGATCTGGCGCGGTTTTTGAAAATATCCGGGGTCCCGGGCTCGAGTTATGTTTCGAGATGGTACGACTCAATGCCCCAGTATCAGATAGGTCACAGAGAGCGGGTAAAGAGGATATTTTCTAAATTGAATACATACCCGGGTCTTTATCTTGCCGGGAACTCATACACCGGAGTCGGCATTCCTGATTGTGTCGCCAGCGCCAAAAGGGCTGCCCGGGCTTGTGCCCGGTATCTGAGTGAAAATTGACTCTTGCCAGAGACTTTTTTGCTCTTTTTCTATAGACTAGGGTTGGAATTTTACAAGCGCGTTATGCTATCGAGTAGGCTTTATGACAAGGGTATCTAGAACCAGCTCCTCCTCCAGAAAGTCCGGCTCATGGGCTAAGATATCGGGAGGACCTGTTTTCGCCTGCATCGATATGGGCACTAACTCCTTTCATATGATTGTCTGCCGGGCGAAGCCGACCAGGGATGGTTTCGAGATTATCTCCAGAGTTAAAGAAGCCGTTCCGTTTTTCCGCAAGTCACTGGTCAATCATTTTATCGACGACCTTGCCCTGGAGTCTGCCGAGTCAATTTTGCAGGGAATGGTCAAACATGCGGAGTCGCGCGGAGCAACGAATATTATTGCTGTGGCTACCTCTGCTGTGAGAGAGTCTAGAAACGGTGATCAGGCTCTAGAAAAAATCCGTCAGAACCTGGGACTGGACGCCCGAACAATCTCAGGAAAAGAAGAGGCGAGACTGATTTATTTGGGGGTGCTCTTCTCCATGCCCAAACTGAAGGGCAAATTCGCCATCGTTGATATTGGCGGAGGCAGCACGGAGATCATTGCCGCCGACCGTAAACACAGGCATTTCACGGAGTCTTTTAAGTTAGGTGCCGCCCGCCTCACCCAGAGATTTTTCAAAAAGTCCAAACCCACCGCCGAGACTATTCGAGAGATGCACGATGAGGTCCGGGGTAAGTTGAGACCTGCTGCCGCTACCCTTGAAGCTTTCGGCGGTTGCGACAAACTAATCGGTACCTCAGGCACTGTTCAAGCCCTGGCTAAGTTAGACCGGGTGCAGGTAGGCAAACGCAAAGAGCAGTTGCATGGTTGGATTCTTCCCATTGAGCGCCTGGAATCACTCGTGGACTACATATCCGAGAATTCTATTCGGGGCACGAGAATTAAGGGGGTCAGTCAGGATAGAAGCGAAACTGTTCTGGCTGGTTCAATTGTGTTGCTGGAGACCATGCGATCCCTGGGGGCTAAAGAGCTGATTGTTTGTACTTCAGCCCTGAGAGAAGGTATGGTGGTGGATCGTTTTTTACAGACGGGCTGGCTGAAATCAGGTCTGGAAGCCCATCGAGATCCGCGTTCGCAGAGTGTATACAGGCTTCTGGACAAATATTCCATGGTGGTTGCGCACTCAGAACATGTGGCCAATCTATCACGTCAACTATTCGAACAAACCAGAGGTGTTCTGCATGATTACCC
>JAUIJG010000394.1 GCA_030431355.1 bacterium | reverse complement strand
ATATCACCGACAGGGGATTAGGGTATTTGAGCAAGTGTAAAACTTTATTGAAACTGGACATACGAGCCTGCGATAAAGTCACTGAAGATGCTGTTCGTGAGTTCAAAAAGAGCGTTCCTGACTGCAAAGTATTTTCTCCTGGGGAGATTGTCGAGCCGGATTTATAAAAAGGAATTTTTTTCTATCAGATTGTCCCATGACTAAAAGCGCCAAAAGCCTTTCGTGTCCTTCTTCTCCGGACTGGAAAGAAAAACGCGCGTTTTTCTTTCCGGTAATGAAATTGGGAGTGAGAAAGATATTGGAATTCATTTTTGCAGGCTACTTGTAGAAAGGGTGGAAATTTTTCTCTACAACAAAAAAGGAGCCCCTTTGGCAAGGACCCCTTCTTCGTCTTGATTTTTCGGACCGTGTAAAGTTTCTAGTCACCGCTTTCAGTGTCGGTATTCAAATGATTTTTGCTTTGCTAAGCAGGACACATTTTAGTAAGCGCCTGGCTTAATGAAACCTAGTGATGATGCGCACTGCAACTGCAGGATAGTAGTTTCTTATTCTCAAGATTGGCTTTTATGAGCAAAAAGCTAACAGCAACCGTCATCGACATATGGAGGAAGTGATCAAGCCTCTCACCGGCAAAGCTGACAAAGAAAAGAAGCGATATTCCGCTGGCGAATAGGGTCAAGACTCTCTTGTTTCTGTGCTTTAGAAAGCCCGGTACTATAGCCGTCATGCAGATGACCAGTACAATCATGGCGATCATCTGGTCGCTTACCCCGTGCATCATCTGTTTGAATGAGACAAAGGGAAGGAGAATAGTTACTGCCGGTAAGACGATACAGTCAAATAAGCATATGATGGGAGCAACGATGGAAAGTACTTCTAAACAAGTGTTCCACCGCTCTTGGTTGAAGAGGTGTTTCATATTGAAATGTATGTTTGTTTCTTAAAAGTGGACGATGCTATATAGATTACATTAACGGTCCCTTATAGTCACTACTTGACAACGCTGCATTTTTGGCACAGTCAGATCTCGAATTCCTTACCTTCTCAGGGCCCGATCGATCCACGGATCTTCTCTTTGCAACGGCTTCTTAGCCGGATGGAAATTGCAGTTTTTCCCAGAGAAGCTTTCGCGCTCAAGTATCTTCATGGAACTCTTGGATTCTTAATTTCGGTTTAATTTCCCCGGCAAATCTTTCAAACAACCATCTAGCAACGGTTATAAGGTGTTCTTCCAAGATAAGAGCCAGAAGAATTCATGGTTCCCGGTTTTGTCCCCTGACCTGATTCAGAAACAGGCGTTTCCTAATCCAACGAATCCACGCTTAGAACACCTTATATATAGAATAGCCGAAAGTCCTGTCCTATCTAGTTCTGGAGCATTGAAGCGGTTGCCCATTATTACAGGGATTCCGTCGATCGGCTATGATATTCTTGAAATTGTCAGTCGGATTTATTTCGGTTGTCTGAAGCTCCAAGAGGAAGCATCTTCAACTCGACTTTTGCAGTTCGATTAGTAATTAGTACCAGCCGCGGGAGTGGTTTATGTTTAACATGTTCAAGAAGCAATTTATTGATGTCATAGACTGGACGGAAGAAGATGACGGGGTTCTTGCTTACCGCTATCCTTTCGAAGATATGGAAATCCAGAATGGCGCACAGCTTACTGTGCGGGAATCCCAGATGGCTGTCTTCGTTAATGAAGGAAACCTGGCTGACATCTTCAGTCCCGGCAGGTACCAGCTCACCACTAAAACTCTACCGATCCTCACCAATTTACTGAACTGGGATAAGGCTTTTAAGTCTCCTTTCAAATCAGATGTTTATTTCTTCTCCACCCGCGAGAAAGTAGACCAACGTTGGGGAACCCAGCAGCCAATCACAATAAGGGACAAAGAGTTCGGTCCGATTCGATTGAGAGCTTTCGGAACCTTTTCCTATAAAATTGAAGAGCCTTCCACTTTCCACCAGAAATTGAGCGGCACAAGAGAGCGTTACACCGTGGCTGAACTAGACGGTCAGCTTCGTTCACTGGTAGTGACAACAATCGCCTCCAAATTTGGCGGCGGTGACATAGCTTTTCTCGACATGGCTGCCAATCAAACCAAGCTGTCTGAAGAGCTGAAAAAAGAGCTTGACCTGGCGTTCTTCGATTATGGTCTCAAGCTTTGTACTTTCCTGGTTCAATCCATTACCTTGCCGGAAGAGTTGCAGCAATATCTTGATAAGCAGTCTTCCATGAACCTGGTTGGTGACTTGAACAAGTACGCCACATTCCAAGCGGCTGATAGCATAAAAGATGCGGCCCAGAATGAAGGCGGTCTTGCTGGTGCCGGAGTCGGTCTTGGCGCTGGTGCGGCCCTCGGTCAAGCCTTTACCCAGGCCATGGGCGGCGCTACCCAGGCTGCGGCAGGTCAAGCCGGTGGTCAACAGGCCGGTCAGAAAGATGAAGATCCTTTTGAACTTCTTGAAAAATTGCAAGGATTGTTAGATAAAGGGATAATCAATCAGGAAGAATTCGATACTAAGAAAGCGGATATTCTCAAGAGAATTTCTTGATGCTAACCCTCAATTGTACATCCTGTGGTGCCGAAGTCGTATTTCGCTCTAAGGCTTCTGTGTTTGCTGTTTGCTCGTTTTGCAAGTCGACTCTTGTTCGCCAGGACATGAATCTAAGTCTGATTGGCAAGATGTCGGACTTGCAGTACGACTTGACCCCGGTTCAACTCGGTACCACGGGAAAGTATGGTGGCAAAAGATTCGATGTGATTGGCCGGTTGAAGGTCTCCTATAGCGATGGCTTCTGGAATGAATGGTACGTCATCTTCGATGACGGCAGCACAGGTTGGTTGGCGGAAGCCCAGGGATTCTGGGCCATGTGCTTCAGTAGAGAAGACCTCAGTATTCCATCCGCCGACTCGGTCCAACCCGGAGCACACGTAGATTTAGATCCCAATGGCAAGAATGGGGTCTTCTACGTGGAAGATATGCGGCAGGTGAATTGCGTCTATTCCGAAGGAGAACTGCCTGTAAATGCAGTACAGGGGCGAGAATCTCTGTCCGTGGATCTTGCCAGCGCCGATGGTGACATGGCCACCATTGAGTACGCCAAGGGGGAAGATCGGCTCTATCTTGGTAAATACCTGGATTTCGATGAATTCGAGTTTCGTGATCTGAGGAGGATAGATGGCTGGTAACGGGCGCACTCCCGGGGAAAAGACTGGAGACGGAAACGGTCCGAGTGGTTCTAAGCCGTCTGCTAAGACGTTCAGCTGCACTAATTGTGGTGCATCCATAACCGTTCGTTATATGGGACATTCCTTGAGTGTCGTCTGCGAGTCATGCCGAGCTGTTCTCGATGCCCGGGATGAAAACCTGCGGATTATAGATACTTACAGCAAAGCGACCAGCGCCCATGTGCCCAAGCTGGCTCTTGGGTCCAGGGGTAAGCTCAAAGGGCGAGAGTGGGAAGTCATCGGTTTTGTGGTCAGGCAAGATACGCTCAGCTATTATGCCTGGCAAGAGTACCTTCTCTTTAATCCTTACTATGGATATCGCTGGCTCACGCTCAACAATGGTCACTGGAGCTTCGTAACCATGCTCAAGCGCAAGCCCGAGACCAGGGGCGGTTACTATGCGGCAAAAGTGAGTACTGCCACTAAATATGAAGGCAACACTTATAAGCTCTACTACACTGGAAGTGTTTCGGTGTTGTTTGTGCTCGGCGAATTTTACTGGAACGTGAAAGCCGGCAGTTCCGTTAATGCAACGGATTATATCTGTCCTCCTTATATGCTCTCCCGGGAAGGTGATGAATATGAGCAAGTGTGGAGTCAGGCCGAGTACATTGACGCCAGGGAAGTAGAAACAGCTTTTAAGCCGGAAGAACAATTGCCCCGACCTGTCGGCATCGCTCCTAACCAGCCCACCGAGTCGAAGAAAGTAACTCCGATGGTGAGTATGCTCTGGGCTACCTTTGTCATCATTCTCATCTGTCTGCAGTCGGTTCAAATGGCTGGCGCTAGAAGTGATAGAGCATTTGCGAAGACCTATTACTTTGTAACTGATGAGAAGAACCCAACCTTGACCACGCCGGTTTTTGAGCTGGTGAAGAAGAAGGCAAATCTTGAGATTAATATCAACGCCGATGTTGATAATTCTTGGTTCTATGTGTATGGAGAACTCGTCAATGACGACAATGACACCACTTACACTTTCGAAAAAACCATTGAGTATTATCATGGATATTCCGGAGGTGAGTCCTGGACCGAAGGCAGCCGCCACAAGAATATTCTGATCTCTGCCGTGCCCGGTGGCAAGTACTACATGAATCTCTATACGCAATCCGGTGACTACAAGAAAAAAATAAACAAGTACTTCGATATCCAGGTGGTGCGCGACGTCAAAACCTTTGCCAACTTTTTCTGGTGCCTTCTGGGAATCTCTTTTGTTCCGGTTATTCTCTGGTTCCGTACCTATTCTGATGAAGTAGCAAGATGGTCGGATAGTGATTTTTCACCCTATGCCAGCGACGATTGATGAGGAGATCAGGTACTGAAGGGTAATTTGCCCGGGAAATTAACGAGTTTTTCTAGATCGGTTTTAGATGAGGAGTTGAGAAACATTTGGTAGTAAAAGGATACATAGGATTCTGCATTTTGATACTGGCTCTCTTCGCATACGCGAATATGGAAGGAAGGCAGCTCATTGACCCGTTTGGTATTTCACCAAGCAGACCCACTGGCCCAGGTCAGGTTCACAAATAAATTAGGAGGATAAATCGTGGAACAAGTATTCGCTCTCAAGCACCTGGTGGCTGCCATAGTCTATTCGTTTTTGGGCGTTCTTATTTTGATTCTGGCGTTCATCATCTTTGATGCATTGACACCAGGCAAGCTCTGGCACGAGATCGTTAAGGAGAAGAACACTCCTCTGGCTATCTCAGTGGGTGCCACTATTATTGCCCTTGGA
>JAUIJG010000393.1 GCA_030431355.1 bacterium | reverse complement strand
AGAGGAACCCATCCGGGTCCATCAAGAGCCCCTGGGTTCCATGACCCGGACCACCAATTAAGACCTCGGATTCTCCGGTCTTGTCCACTTTGAAGATTCCGCCGGTGTTGGAAGGGAAGTTTGATACGTAGACCTCTTCCCTGGGTCCGATGGCTATATCGGAGAGGAAAGTTCCTCCGCCGGTCTTGCCACCGTCCAATTGAGCCAGAATTCTTCCGGACTTATTAGGATCAATCTTATAGACAGTGCCCTGGATGGTTGCCACGTAGAGAACCCCTTTCCGGTCGAATCTGAGACCTGAAATGGTGCTGTTGCCTCTAATGCGAGCATACTCACTGGGCTGGCCGGAGTTGTCCACAAACCAGACGCTGCCGTCACAGGAGAAATAGATTCCTCCGGGACCGGCTGTCATGCGCGAAAAACGATTGGAGTAAGAAGAATTGAGCTGGGAGAGAATCTTAACGGCATAGCCATGGGGCGCGTCAGGCAAATCGATAACCGACCCCGAGTTGCCATTCTCTTTGGACTCCTTGTCCTCGACCTTATCAAGCCCTTCATGCTCTTCATTTATTTCGGAGGTGGTGATGTCGATATGCAGGATCAGATGCATCGGAATCAGTATGCGCCGCACATGAATCTGACCATCACTCTCGTGGGAGTAGGACTCAACATCTATATGATCATGGTCGACACCCAACACTCTACCGGTGACGGTGTTATGACAGCCCATTCCGTACCAGATCTGAATCTTTTGCCTGTTTTCTACAAATCCTTGCAGTCTGGTCCTGAAGCTCATATTTTTATACCTCTACCCGGCTTCCTGTCTTAAAAACGCGAAACTCTACTAACTGCTCGAATGATCTACTCTTCTACTAAATTATCATCATTGGAGTCAAAATTTGTCCATTCTTCCTTATCAACCATAAAAGCGTGATTCCAAAATTGCTCCAGTTTGTAATACTCACGCTCCTCACCCTGTAGAACATGGATTATGACATCTCCGAAGTCGATTAGCACCCAGCGAGCGTCTTGTAATCCTTCAACAGACTTAGCTTGACGACCTTTTTCTTCGAGACTGGAAAGAATCGCTTCCACGATCGCTTTAACCTGTGCCTTCGAATCCGCTCCTGCAAAGACGAAGAAGTCGGCAATCAACGTTACTTTCGCAACATCTAGAACCACTGTGGATGTTGCCTTTTTTGATTCAGCGGCACATGCCGCTAAGAACGCTACCTTGCGTGAATCCACTAAAGATGAGGTGGCTGATTTTCGTCCCAAGTGAGTCCTACTCTCTATATTCAGTACTATATTTGTTCCCATATTCTAGTCCTTTTCACGCAGGAAACACCTCTTTAGTAGTCAAAAAATACACGTCAAGATGTTTAAAACTGAAAAAAACTCTTTATCTAGTGCCACTTTTTATCGTGATGTACTTGTTTCGTAGTTCAAGGTGCTGTATTCTTCACCATTACGTGGTTTTGGTAAACCACATGATATCAATATATCAATCGATCTCGATGAGGGACAGGAGGAATCTCTGTGAACAAAGCAGAACTAGCTGCTGAGATAGCAAATCGTACTAACAACACCAAAAAATCTGTTGAAGAAATGCTCCATGCACTGACAGATGTTGTTACAGAAACTGTTGCCAAAGGCGACAGAGTAACCCTAGTTGGTTTCGGCACCTTCGAGCGTCGCAGCCGTAACGCTAGAGAAACAAACAATCCTCAGAAGCCTGGTGAGAAGATCAAGGTACCCGCTAAAAAAGTACCTGCTTTCTCTCCTGGTAAAGAATTCAAAGATAAAGTCAACAAGTAATTATTGACTCTCAAGAATTCCAAAGAGGAACCTTCGGGTTCCTCTTTCTGCATTTCTAAGGCGAAAATCTTTGAGCGGGCACCATTCAAGAGGTTGATTTAAAGACGATTGTCGCTAAATGTAAACGAAAGTCGAGAAATTTAATCGTCGAAAATCAAGGCATGCAAAGGGATAAGAGCTTCCCGGCGAGGCTACTCCGATCAGATATCGATCGCATAGCCAGTGTAGATCAGCAAAGTCGGAGACTAATTATTTTCCGCTTGTTCTGCATCATGCTTTATAAGCGCATCCACATCGATTTCATCGGTGGAAGAGGAAGCACCTGGTTTTGAGGACTCATTCTCCTCTATAGCATCATCGTCGGCCACTTCGTCTCGGGAACCGCTCTCATCTGCCGCCACATCTTCTTTGGCTTCTGAAGATTCTCTTCCCTTCAAGAAATCCGATACTCGAACAATGTTCTTCTGTTTGGCATTGTTCTTAGGAATTATCTGAGCTTCCACCGATAGAAGTCTCTGGGCTTCCACCATCTCTCTTTTAGCGACTTCGGCTTCGCCCTTGCGCCCTGACAAAAGGGAGACCAGCAAATGCCCCCTGGGGTCCTTAGGATTGGCGGATACTGCTTGTTTTGCTTTGGCAAGAGCCAGGTCTATCTGGCCGTGACCGGCATAGATATTGACAAGCGCCACTGATGCCGGAGTATACGCAGGCATTATGTTCAAGCATTTGGCATAACTATCTTTGGCGGTCAGAAAGTCTTTGTGAGCTTCGGCGGTTTTACCAAGCTCATAGTATGTGAGAGCCGCCATGGTCCCTGCGCTACTTCCTCGCTGATAGCTTCTCTGCTGCGTAATCTTATCCAGAGACTGGTTGAACTTCGCCATGGCCGCTTTATAGTCTCCTTTCATCCGCAAATTGATAGCGGAGTCATAGAGCTGATAAGCAGCATTCAAACTGGAATAAGCAGACTCTCTTCTTGCCTTAGCTTCCAGTTCAGCCTTAGTAGGAGGCTTAGGTTTCGGCTTGGCTCTTGTTCTTCGTCTAGAGCGGCTGCGAGACCGCTTTTTAGATCGCGACTTAGTACGCTTTTTAGAACGACTTCTAGAAGATCGTTTCTTTGTGGATTTTTTCTTGGATGACTTCTTGGCCAGGACAGGACCGGCAAAACCGATATCGGTCACAACAGAGAAGCTGAACAGAAGCATCATGGCAAAGACTATGCTCTGCACACGGCAAAGCATAGTCTTCCAAATAGGCTCTGATTGTCTTTTTCTCTTCAAGGGCATCCTGTTTGGGTTGCTGTTGAAATTAGCCCTGAATCCAATCGGTCAAGATTAAACCTTGGTTTTGAGAGCCAACTCTTTCTCTTCATCGGTAACTTCTTTCATAGTTAAGTTAACACGATTTCGATCGTCTATCTCTCTCACCTTGACTACAACTTCCTGACCGACGGAGACAACATCTTCCACCTTGTTAACTCTACGGTTCTCAAGCTGGGATATATGAACCATGCCTTCTTTGCCGGGAAGAACTTCAACGAAGCAGCCAACAGGAATAATTCTGGTGACCACACCTTTATAAATCTCACCGGCTTCGATCTTCTTCACCAATCTCTCAATCATGGCTTTAGCAGCTTCTCCACCCTGTCCTTCGACAGAACCGATAACAACTGTGCCATCATCCTCGATGTCAATAGAAGCTCCAGTCTCTTCGATTATTCTTCTGATCATCTTGCCACCAGGGCCGATGACAGTACCGATATCTTCCGGATTGATTTTGATGGTGATCAGCCTTGGAGCCCACTGGGAGAGTTCCGCTCTGGGCTTGTCGAGCACTTTCTCCATACATTCGATGATGTGAACACGTCCACGACGAGCTTGTTCAAGGGCGACTCTCATAATCTCAATGGAGATTCCTTGAACTTTGATATCCATTTGTAGAGCCGTGATTCCATTTCTTGAACCGGTCACCTTGAAGTCCATATCTCCGAGGAAATCTTCCAGTCCTTGAATATCCGAGAGGATGGCACATTTGTCATCTTCAAGAATCAGGCCCATGGCGATTCCACCGACGGTATCGCTCAGAGGCACTCCGGCATCCATAAGAGAGAGACAGGAGCCGCAGGTCGAAGCCATGGATGTGGATCCGTTGGACTCAAGAACCTCGGAAACAACCCTGAGGGTGTAAGGGAAGCTCTCTTGATCAGGCAAGACGGGAATAATTGCTCTTTCGGCAAGGGCTCCGTGACCTATTTCACGACGTCCTGGACCACGCATCGGTTTAACTTCACCCACCGAGAAGCCGGGGAAGTTGTAATGGTGCATGTATCTCTTTTCGGTTACAGGATCGATAGTGTCGAGGCGCTGAGCGTCTCCGGCGATTCCAAGGGTGGCGATGGAGAGCGCCTGGGTGGTGCCGCGGGTGAAGAGCCCGGAACCGTGAGCACGGGGGAGAATGGTAGTCTCCACTGTGATCGGTCTGATCTCATCACACTTTCTACCGTCGGCTCGCAGACCGGTCTCGAGCACCTGGGCGCGCATCAAGGTAGCTTCATAGGATTCCATGTAGCCTTTGATCTTAGAATCGGAGAACTCATGCAATTCATTCTCTTCAGGCAGAGCTTCAATCGCTTCTTTGATGTTGGCGAAAGCCTGATCAAGATGGGTGGACCGTACTTTCTTGTCGGTCACATGATCCATGGATTTTTTGATCTCTTCGGTGGCTTTCTCCTTGATCAAAGACATCAACTCTTCATTCTTCGGATCCGGCTCGAATTCTTGCTTTTCAATTCCCAGGGACTTAACGAAGTCATTTTGAACTTTGACTTGTTCTCTGATGATCTTGTGGGCGTAGTCAATGGCTGCCAGAACATCAATCTCGCTGACCAGGTTACAACCGGCTTCAACCATCATGATTGAATCTTCGGTACCAGAAACGATAATGTCCATATCGGACTCGTCAATTTGCTCATAAGTAGGATTGGCGATGAACTTACCATCCACACGTCCGACTCGAACACGGACGGCGAACTGCTCGAGCATGACGGAGACGTGCGCTGCAAACCGCTCCCTCTTCGCGAGGAAGTCCTCGATACTGTTCCTGGCAAAAACGAGCTTCGGGTGAAGCGGATTGCTGGATGCGAGTGTGAACTCG
>JAUIJG010000392.1 GCA_030431355.1 bacterium | reverse complement strand
GAAGAGGAGATGGTCAGCCAGATGGCAATGCCGGTTTCCGCCAGCCTAGAGCAAAGGAAGAAGACCATCTTTGAAGTGATCATCAAACAGGCTCTCAGTGGCGAAGAATGGAAAGACAACCTGGCAGGGTTGATGCTCGCCAACGAGATAAGTATCGAAGAGGTGGAGACGGAGTTATCACGCCGCCAGAACCAAGACTAACTAGTGCACAAAGCGAATCACGTTCTTCAAGCAAGTTCCTCAGAACTTACGCCCCTTTTTATTCTCTAGTTTTTCCAGGCGCTCCACCCTTGTAACCCCGGAGCCAGGAATATAAGAGAGCAAAGTCCCCAGGGCAAAGAAACCGATAAAAATAGCCAGGCTCCACTGAACCACAGCAGGTACCCCTGGTCTCATGTACACAAAGTAGTAGAGAATCGACATCATCGAAACAAAAGTAAGAAATCCGAAAATATGAGCGACGAATCGGAAGCTGGCAAGGGCACGACTATTAAAAGCGACGGCAATACCGGCAAAGAAGAAAGATGCACCCGCCGCCTGAATTATCCACATGGGAGCATGAACCGAGCCAGCCTCAACAGGAATTACTCCAAAACCTATCAGGGCGATGAAAATTCCGGTACCCGAAGCGACAATTCCCATGGGAATTGATGCCTGCTCTTCCCTGGCTTTGGCTACCAGTTGACGGTCTTCCACCGGACCGATGGGATCATGGCTGTGCCTGGAACTCATTCAACAACACAAATCAGAATTTAGAACGTGAATACCCGGTCTCCCCCACGCTGATTGGCACATTCTAGAGCCTCCATGGCGTGGGCAATTAGGACTTCGTAGTCTTCTCCGTTGTCCGGATAGGTGGAGATTCCGAAGCTACCTGTAATGGAAAAATTCTGCCAATTATGGGCAAAAACCTGACTGGCCACTCGACCTCGAATACGCTCGGCGACCAGCGCTGCCCGGGCAGTGTTTGTTTGAGGCAGAATCAAGCCGACCTGCAGAGGAGCATAACGGGCGGCCATGTCGACCTCCCTGATAGAGCTTCGCACCACTCGCGACACCACTTTCAGAACCGCATCCTGGGTCATCGCTCCATAGCCTTCTTCGATCTGGTCGATGCCATCCACGGTCATCATCACTATTGATACCCGGTGACCATAGCGCTGAGCCCTGAGAATCTCCGCTTTTAGCTCTTTGACATAAGCTTTGTGATTGTACAGTTCGGTAACCGGGTCGATCTGAGCAAGTAACTCGATATCCTCGCCTTTAGCCGCCACGAAACCGGCCTGGGGCACAGCCGTAACGCTCTGCTTCTCGTACTCTTTTACTCGCTCGAGTATCTCCGGATTACCGGCCAATGTGGCTGCCAGGAGTGGCTTACGGCGCTTCAAGTCTTCCTTGATCTGCTTATAAGAGACATCAGCAAGGGGAGATTGTCCGTTATTCTGGGCCTCGGCTGTCATCGACACTTAGTCCTTAATTTGGGAACTGGGATAGTAAACAACTGACCTTATCTGGACAGTCTATTGTTATCAAGTTTACCAGCGTGACCATCAAGAGGACATATCCTTGACATGCAAGAACCACCTCCAGCTAGAGGAAGCACTGTCATCTGAAGAATCAACCAGGTAAAGAGAGCCCCGTACATGAGGGATGCGTCGAGCTTTTCCTCGCTCTCCTTACTTTTTCTTGACAAGCAATCGCTTGAGGGGTTTTCTTTGTTTAACATGACGCAGGAGAATATCCGAACAATCACCTTTCCTAACTCCACCATAGCTCAAACCTTCCGATTTGAGTCTTACTATGGGCGCATGCTTACAAAGTCCGAAACAGTCGGCTTTTTGAAGTTCAAAATGAGATTCAAGCCTGTTTTCATCGATGAGAGCTTTCAAACGCTCAAAAACCTTGGCGCTGTTGCGCTTTCTGCAACTCTTTCCTTTGACGCATACAAGTAGTTTACTGGGACAGCTCAATGCATGAATCTCTGAATCAGGAAGCCTGAAGTCTGAAAAAGACCATTAAATTCTATCTGACAACCACCCGGGTTTTAAAGGGGAATACACTTATATATCGAAAAGGTTATAAATCCCCTCACAATTGGAGGCGATGCTTCCCTGTAGCGCCTTTTCAATATCAGTAAAATCGCTAAATTCCATCAAAAGAAATGAACGCCATCATCCCAAACACAACCGAAGCCAATATCCAGGAACTAAAGCCCCAGGAGTTGCCGCCCCGCCCAAAAACCACGGCGATATTAATGTGTTCCTGTGAACATTTTGATGTTATCGACATAAAGAATCCTTTTATGGCTAAGGCTATAGACACTTCCCGCTCCTCCGGTTCAACCGAGGTTGACCGGGAGAGGGCAGGCGAACAATGGCAAAAGCTAAAAGCATCGATTGAAAAATCAGGAAAACCGGTCCTTGTTCTAGATGGAAAAGCCGGTCTTGAAGATATGGTCTTCTCCGCCAATCAGGTCTTTGTTGGATACGATCAGAGAATTGGTCCCTATGTCGTGCCAGCGCTGATGAAACATGAGTCAAGAAGACGGGAAGTACCGCACTATTTACGCTGGTTTGAGGAGCATGGCTATGGAATTAGAGAGCTCAATCAAATAGCGAATGAAGAGACTTGTTTCGAGGGACATGGCGATGCTATCTGGCATCCTGGAAGAGAACTTATCTGGGGAGGCTTTGGACAACGCACCACCCTTAGTGCATACAAACATCTCGGTCAGGTCACGAATTGCGTGATTGCCTTGCTGGAGATGATAGACACCACCTTCTACCATCTGGATACGGCCTTCTGCCCTCTAGATGAAAGGACCGTGCTCTATTACCCAGAAGCATTTTCCGAAGATAGCATCCGACTAATCGAGTCGGGCTTTGAGAAGTCAATAAAAGTGTGCGAAGAGGACGCCTTAAACTTTGCTTGCAACGCCCTGGTGGTAGAAAACACAGTGTTGTTGCAAAAAGGCAGTGACAGAACCAGGCAAGCTCTAATTGATCTGAATTTTGAAGCGATAGAGGTGGATACTTCAGAATTCATGAAATCGGGAGGCAGCGCCTTCTGCCTGACCACGGATATTTATCATTGACCGGGAAAAACAAAAAGCAATTGACAAGGAACAAAATTTTCCTGCTCCGGTCGTGTAGTATTTAGATAGCTAATAATTTTTCTCACGCGTATCGGCACTCAGGAGTAATTGCATGAAAGGATTCGTCAAGCCAGGACTTTGGTTCACGTCATTTGTTTTAATGTTGTCATTGGTCGGCTCCCTGAGCATGGCTGGAGAATCCAGCGCCAAAAGCAATCTAGTAAAGCATGTAGAGACAGCTGACTACAAGAAAGAAGTATTAAATTCAAAGGTTCCGGTCTTTGTGGACTTTCATGCTGTATGGTGCAAACCTTGCAAAATGCTCTCCCCCACGGTGGAAGCCCTGGCTGAACAGTACAAAGGCAAAGTCAAGTTTGTCAAAGTGGACATCGACAAAGCTCCTGAAATAGCAAATATGTACTCGGTAAGAGCTGTGCCTACCATGGTGATCATAAACAACGGCAAAAAAGTCTCCTCCATCATGGGCTTTCAGTCCAAAGATAGAGTTGATTCTTTCCTGACCAAGAACATAAAAGGATTGAAATAGATTTTAGCTGAACCAATCAAACGAAAAATGCAAACCGACTCTACCGGTGACACCACCGACGCAGAGTCGGTTTTCTTTATCTATTTAAATTAGCAGCCAGGACAGCTATGACAATCAGCAGTGCCACTACCAGCGATGCCGTAATTACGAAAGGCTTCAGCTTGCCGCCTGCTTTCATCTGCTCCAACCAGGAGCGTTTTGCCCTCTCCCGTTCCTCTTTTACAGCGGTAAAGCTCACCCCTGTTTTCAGAGCCTCATTGCGAGCTTCGTAGAGATCACTTATGGACTCTTTCAGTCGATTGGCTTCCAGCTCTTCGGCATCTTGCGACTCAAGCATCGTACTTGGGATCACCCTGTTCAGGTCCTGTTCTCTCACAGCTTCGATCCAAAATTCGATGCCCGCCTTAAACTGCTCTATGGATTTCAGTCTCTCGGTCACCTCTGTCTCCAGAGCCTTGAGGATGATCTGATCCAGCATACCGACACCGGGTAGTTCAGGACGCACTTCAGAAAGCGGCTTAGGTCTATAGTTCACATCACAGTGCTTCGCCATCACATCGACTATGCTTCGCCCTTTGACCGGTAGCTCACCGGCTATCAACTCGTATGCCACAATTCCCAGGGAGTAAAGGTCGGAGCGAACTGTGAGAGTCTCCCCTTTACACTGCTCAGGACTCATGAATAGAGGCGACCCCATCGCCTTTCCTTCCAGGGTCAACTTCTGCATATCGTCTTCAAGCTTGGCGATACCGAAATCAAGAATCTTGACCACGATCTTATCGCTGACATTGGTCAGTACGATATTGCCGCCTTTCAAATCCCGGTGAATGATCTTGTGCTTGTGGGCATGGGCTAAACCATCACAAACCTGAGTCAAGATTGAGGCTATCACTTCCGGGTGTTCAGCCCTTCCATACTGCTTGATCAGCTCCTGCAAACTGATACCCTTCACATGCTCCATCACCAGAAAAGTTTGACTTGGTGGCAGAGTAATAGCCTCCACAGCCCGCACTATATTCTTGTGCTGCAGTTTAGTGAGAGTTTCTATCTCTCGCTTGAAGCGCACCGCAATGTCTGGTTTATTCTCCTTAAGAGTCTTTACGGCCACTATCTGGTTGGTGGCAAGATCCCTGGCTTTATAGACCACAGAGATGCCGCCCTGACCGATGATGCCGGTGATTAAATACTTGTCTTCCAGAGTATGACCAGGCCTCTGCCGGGCCCCGGATGCCGTGGGGTCCTGATCAAGGGCGCGCTGAATACGGCTCTCTTTGACCGCGGACATAGATTGGTGGGTAGCAATCTCTTTGGCGATGGCTGCAGTTTCTATCT
>JAUIJG010000391.1 GCA_030431355.1 bacterium | reverse complement strand
ATAGACTGTGACTCTTTCTCCGTTAGCTTTCAATACCATTGAATCATCGGAGTAATTTGTTTGCAGAACTTGAATGTTTTGCGATTTTAAAGCGTCTACAAACTTCGCTCTTATTGTCTCTTTTTTCATCGAGTTTTCATGTTTGACCGGAGCAGTTGAGCTGCATCCTGCAAGCAAAGCAAGAACAAAAGAGGTGATTGCAATCTGCCTTAGTAGGTTCTTCATCATCTATGGTGCGATCTGTTCAAACAGCTACTGATCTTTTATACAGCTTGCCACCGGTTTCGCAAGATCGCCGGCTATTTTATTGGGAATGAAATTCTTGACCTCGGCAAAGATGGAGTCATCTTGTCTTGATTGGGTCAATCTAGAGTACTTTCGCCGCTTTAACTTCCAGAGCTCCTCTCCTGTTTCACCAGAGACGAGTCTGGCAGAGATTCTTGCGGCGGCGGTATCACCATAGAGGTCATCTTTAAATTCTATATTCTGGATAGTGATCTCCAGAAGATATTTTGCCTGGGCCATTCTGCCAAGGGAGGTCCAGCTGATCATGTTTTGCGGAGAAAGTATTGATTTAGAAGCAATCGCCAGGGAGCTTTCTCCGGATCCATTGGAGTTTGTCATATCATCAAATTTCAATAGAATTACCGGTTTTGACTTTTTCAGTCTTTTCTCGAGAGCTTTTTTAAACATCTGCTGAATGGTTTCTGCCAGACCGACTTCCTGTAGTCGCTTTCTGACGTTGATGTTGTCTTTCTTCGCAAATCCACTCCAGTTGTTATCGAGAATGATTTCATGGGGACCTGTTACGGGCAGAATAGCGATTCTATCTAGAAGGCTAACATTTATATGCTGTCCTCCTATTGTCGATTCGGTCGCCGCTGAGGCAGGTTTGTGCACTTCCAATCCCAGAGGGGTTGAAGAAGCAGCCATGGACACCTCCGTAGGAGGCGATTCAAAAGGACTTTTTCTTTTGATGACAGGATCTTGTTTGATACCGGCCCTGGGGCTTACAGGTTTAGAACCGATGACCAGGTCATCACCTTTCCACGCCGTTTTTATCACAGGGCTTTGCAGTTCTCCTCTGTCGCTGAGGACTTCAGTCTGAACGTTTTTTTTCATCAGATTGAATGCTTCACCGAGTTTGGTGTATTTACCCCGGTATTTCAAACCTTCGATAAGCTGCCTGGTGAATACTCCATTCTGATACTTTTTTGATTCCCATGAAACCTGGGAAGGTTCGCTTGAACAAACGATCATCATCCCTTTGCCCATGGGGATGTTACCTATATCGAAGCCGCCAACACGGGACAGACCTTTGCTGTCCTTGTTAGCTTTTGCTGCTCCGCTATGACAGGCGTCCAAAATAACAAGCACCCGATCGCAATGAACGCGGTCACGAATCATTGTGGACAGGTTCTGTAAGGAGATTCCGGTGGCGTATAACTCGTCTTTTCTGGTATCGTGGGCGATTATATAGTTAGAGCCTTCATTGTCCATTTTTGAAGGACTGCCGTGGCTGGATACGTAGATGACCACAAGGTCGTCAGGTTGAGCCGTTCTCGGAAGCCATTTGTCACCGATGGCGGAGAGAATATTAGTTCGGCTGGCTTCTTCGTCTAGGAGGAGTTTCACATGGTCAGGAGCGAAATTCCCTTCTCTAATCAGGTAGTCTCTGAAATCGGTGGCGTCCTTGGCGGGATATCTGAGATTCATCGACTGATCTTTGAACTTGCTTATTCCAATTATCAAAGCCCATTTGTCATTCACTGGTCGGTTCTGGCCGAATACAGGAATCGAGGCTTGAGCCAGAAGTATCGCCGAAAGACAGCTTAGACCGGCAAGCAATCTTAGAATCGCTTTTGGAGTGTTCGGGGTCAAATAATTATTCATCGGCAATCTCAGGAACATCAAAGTAGATTTAGCTCAATAGGTGCTAACTATTCCTTTGACAAAGAGACTGGATATTAAACACTGATTTCTATTTATTGGCGCTCGTTCAGGCAGAAAACCGAGCACGAAAAAGGCTTGTTGAAGTCCTTTTTTCAACAAGCCTCTAGTTTTTCCGTCTATTTTCTAGCCCGCGGTAAAGTCTTTGAGCGAGCGGATTATATCAGGTTCGGGATCGTGATCCATGTAGATCTGGACGAGATTGTCCTTGATACTAGAGCTGCACTTCGGGCATTCAATCAGCAACTCTTTAACCTCGAAAAACTCGTCACATTCCAGGCACCAGTACTCGAAGATAGGTGAAACAGAACCAAAATAATTTGTAGACTTTTCTGCTTCAGCTAGATTCGAGACCGCCGAATTGGGAGTGTTATTTGTCATTTCCTCTTCCTCCACTAAAAATAAAAACCAATCGACGATTTCTCACATAAGTGATGTATCTGAACCCGCGCAAAGCGGAGACAGAAATCTGTTTGGCCTTTACCACGAAGCAGTCTGCACCAGCAAAATACTCGGTGGTGAATGTACCTATATATTGGACCCTATTGACTTTGACCGCGTGACTGGAATGCCAGTCTGCATGTTTTTGGTTAACTTGACCAGAATATTTTATTGCTGTCCTGAAGTCATAGTCCAGATCTATCATTCCACAAGACCTGTTTAACTAAACCTATATATACGTTCAATATCTCGACTTGGGTCAGAATAGAACGGTCAATTTGCTGTGGGCATTTGTTCTTCAAGGAAGATTAAATCTAGCAGGCAAAATGTAAAATGCCGATGCTGCCGTGAGCCTAAGAGCACTTCCTTCCCCTATCTATTTTTCGATGGAAGAATGAGATGAGGCTGAGGAGGTCCAGGGCATCTTCGAAGTCCATATGCCAGCCTTCTCGATAAACTCTTGTCTGTTCATCCTGGAAAGTCAGTAGCAAGCCTTTGAGCATACACATAAGTGTAAATTGCTCTGCCTGGTCATTTTCTGTTCTGAAATCATTGAGCAGAAGCAAGGGGTGTCTCTGCATTGAAAAAGATAAGGCGTGCTCGGCAATCTGGGGACCTTCCACCCTCAATCCTGTTTTGGCTCTCAACTTTTCCTGGAGTAGTTTGGAAGCTTCCAGGACGCATCGAAAGTACCCGGAATCAGTTATGTACTCTGGTCTTGTGGAGAGAAGAATATCCGGATGCAGTCGTCTCTGTTTGACTCCTTTGTTCAAGGATTCGGCTCTTGTCTCCGCGTCTGAGCGCGCGTAGATCGGTTTGCTGGCCGCGTCATAAATTTTGAATTCGCAATTGCTATCTAGTTCATAGCCCGCATAGCTGAGGACAGCGTTGATTTTCTCTCGAAATTTATTGACCGCTTCATCACCTTTTCGGCGCTGGAGATGTTGGCCGCTTCTTCTCAGAAAGATTGCTATGGTGTCTGCGCCGCCGTCCAGGTTTTGTTGATTTTTTAAAGCGTTCAGGAGTCTTCCATGGCGTCCGGAGTTGGGGAAAACGTCCTCTAGACCGCTGCCCACTAACAACGCGCCTACTTCACCATCGCTAAAAAGCTCTTCCATTTCGACGAAAGCATCGGAGATCATGGTCAAGTATGTGGCGTCTATACGGTCCAGGTTGGGCATGAATTAACAACCTTAAAGTGTCGATAATGCTTGATTTCTATGCTACCGTTGTAAGCTTGCTACATTGAGTTATCCGACAGAATTCCAGGAGTTGTTCATCGGTTGATGATTGAAAAGTTTCTGCCTTCGTTTTTGATCTCACTTACTCTTATTTATTCTTGCCCTGTATTTGATCTAGAATCCCGGGCCCAATCAAGTGAGCCTGCCAGTGAACTAAAGAAGGAGACGCCTGAGCTTGCCCCCAGTCCTCCTCCGGAAGAAACTCCACCTGCTCCTGCAAATTCGGAAAGTACCTATAATTCTTCATCGCCATCAGAAAATGCACTGCCTCGGAATTCGGGCTACCAGGGATCTCAAAATGGTGCCTACAACAGTGAGCAACCGGAAGAAGCTCCCGCTTCTCAGCCGATAGCTCAGCCCGGGTATCAGTCTGGATATCAACAAGGGTATCAGCCCGGTCCACAGCAAGGTCAACAGCCCGGTCCACAACCGGGTTATCAGCGTCAGTATCAACAGGGCAATCAGCCTGAGCCTGGCTATCAGAACGGATATCGGCAAAATCCACAGCAATTGCCGCCGCAAGAACCAGGTCAGATGCCGCCGAATGAAGGACGCTTTGCACCGCCGGTTGGCAGAGGAAACGCCCCGGGAGGCAATGAGCCGGGCTACGAACCGGGTTATGGTGCCCAACCGCAGCAGGTCCAGGGGCAAAGACCCCCTCAAGGCTACGGTCAAGAGGGTGGGCAGGGCTACGGTCGCGGAAATTATCAGGGCTATAGTCAAGGAAATGCTCCGGGAAATAGTCCGGGATTCAGGCAAGAATATAGTCAAGGAAGTCGTCAGGAATACGGACAAAGCCAGTACGGACAAAATCAATATAGTCAGGGTCAGAACAACCAGGGCTACAATAGCGGTGGCGGATATGGAGGCGGATATTACGCCAGACCGAACCCCCAGGGATATGGTGAACAGTACGATGCCCATTCCTATGGTGGCAGCTACCATGTTCCTCCGTCGCAGTACTTCGGCTCCACCTCTTATCAGGGTGGCTTCAACTCCGGTCCCAGATCTAATACCGTTTATGCTCCCCAGGGATTGAATTTGCCTGTGACATTGCAGACTGCTATTTCAACCCAGGTTGCTAAGCCCGGTGATCTGATACAAGGAGAGATTAGCCACATGATCTCTCTTGGTGGAAGAGGCTACATACCTGCGGGCACCCAGGTTGTGGGTGACGTGGGTCAGTCTCGGGCAGGCAGAAGATTGAGTCGCTCCGGTGCCTTGAGCATCGAGTTTACCTCCATGAGATTGCCATCGGGTCAGCAGATTCCAATCTCTGCTCATTTAATCGGCTCTATCGGAAAGTATAAAAACAAAGGCCAGGGCAGTCAGGATATGTATCGGGGTGAAGG
>JAUIJG010000390.1 GCA_030431355.1 bacterium | reverse complement strand
GTTTCTCTGATGGCATTTTTTATCTCACCGATGCTGGGTACTTTCTTGCCGGTTCGATAATTCTCGACAATCTCTTCCACCTGGGCTTCTATCTGGGCTGAAACGGATTTCCAGTCATCAGTCAACAGAAACCCTGCCGCACCGGCTGTAATACCAGGGCGTCCAACCATCTTTCTCTCTTCATCAAGCAATACTGAAACAGTGACTACCCCTTCATGGCTCAGGGACTTTCTCTCTTTTACTGAAAAAGTGGTGACTCTCTCTCCTTGCAAGCGATTGAAGAGAACCGCTTCCGCTTCTACGTTTCCTGCCAGAGAGGCGATTCCATTCTTAATTTCAAGCACCTCTCCGTTGTTTATAGGAAATACCGAGTCGGTGCCCATCCCCCACTCTATTGCCAGGGCGGCATGGTGCATGATATGACGGCCTTCCCCCATGGAAGGGAGAAAATAGCGGGGCTTGGTCAAAGAGAGCATCAGCTTAAGCTCTTCCCGACTGGCATGTTTTGATACATGCAAACCTTGTTTATATCCATGAATAATTGTCACTCCTAAACTAAGGAGTTGGTCCAGGATGTTGGCCAGAAATCTTGTCTTACCAGGCATGATAGGACCGCTGTATATAAGGCTGTCGCCTTCTTTTAGCCTTACATCTGCATTCTCGCCAAAGGCTAGGTCATTCAAAACATTCAAGGGGTCATCTTCGATGCCGCTCAAGATAACCATCACATTTTCATCGGAAAGTTTATCAAGATCGTCGAGACTGGCTTCCAACTCGCGTTTATACTTCAAATTGCCTGTTACGGCGGCAGACAAAGCAGTTTTTAAAAGAGAGTCACCGGTTAAAACCACTTTTCTTCCGGTCGATTCAGCAATGTCGAAAAACAATTGAAGCCTGTGTGTATTTGTTCCGGGAAAGACGACAAAAACCCTGCCCTCAGCCGAAGAGACTGCCGATTCTAGATTGCTTTGTATGGAAGCTTCCGAAGGCGTATACCCATCATACTCAACTCCGGCTGAATCACTGATGAGCAAGGTGACCCCTTTGTCTCCGGCTCTTGCAAACCCATGGATATCAAGGTTATGGTCGTCCACCGGTGTCTGATCCAGTTTAAAACTAGAGGTGTAGATCACAGTGCCGCAGGGCGTCTCTATCTTCAAGCCGCTGGCGTCTGCTATGGCATTGTTGACCGGCAACCACTCCACTTCAAATGGACCAATTCCGTATTGTTTACCGAACTCAATGGTATCGATGAAGCTTGCCACATCGAGAGGAGAATCACTATCGGTGGCACCGACCACAGATTGACTGAGAAGCTGACTGACGAATTTAGGCGCCAATATCTTCGGGATTTTCAAATGACGAAGCAGATAGGAGACAGCTCCGGAATGTTCTTCATGACCATTGGTTAAAATGAGCGCTTTTATTTTCTCCTGATTCGCTTCCAGGAAATTGGTATTAGGCAAGAGAAGGTCCACTCCAGGAAGATATCTGGATGGATAAGCGGCACCGGCATCAACCAGCATTATTTGACCGGCATACATAAAGATCCACAGCAGCTGTCCAAGTTCCCCCTGGCCGCCTAGAGGTATGATTGCCAGGCTATCATGTTGTATAGTTTTGGAACCGGTTGCAATCTGGGACATATTTTTTTCCTGAGAGATTAGGGAAGTGCCACGTTAAAGAGACGGAAGAGTGCGACCAAACAATTTTATAGCTGTAGGATAATTGATCCAATCACCTGGCAGAGACCATAGAATGAGGGAAAAGTTCTAAATTCAGCACCTGGGAGATAAGATGAGTATCACAAAGAATTCCGAACTTAGTCTTTTGTACAACTCCAAGGAGATGGAAGAGCAAATTGCCCTTTTCGACCTCCAGAGCGGTTGCGATCAAGACCATGCTGAGGTCAATTATAGTGACCTTTACAAGTATACCGACGAAATGGAAGCATTTTTGAAGGAAAAAGGAGTCGGTCCTGGCAAGCGGGTGGTTCTTGCGGCCAGAAATTCACTTTCCCTGGTGTCTATGCTTCTTGCTATCTGGAGACTTCGCGCCCTGGCAATTCCAGTGGACTTTCGAATCACCGCCAACGAACTCTCCAACATTTTTCATCGAGTGGAAGCGGATCTTCTGGTGAAATCAGACATTTTAGTCATGGAAGATCTGGAAGAGAAGCTGGCAGAAAAGAGAGAACTTTTATTCAGTCTTGAGGGGATAGCAAAGAAAGGGTCCTCAAACTCCCTGCAACCAAGCCCCAATTCTGAAGATATAGATGATGATTTTCCCGCATTAATAATCCTCACTTCAGGTACCACGGGAATGCCCAAGGGCGCGGTCCACTCCTACTTGTCAATCCTGAAAAACTTAAAGGAGCTATCCTCTCTGGTAAGCCTGGATCGGTCCAAGAAGGTTCTCATGCCTCTGCCGGCCAGTCATATTTTCGGTCTTGAGGTTATCTTGATCGCCATACTGACCAGGGCTTCGACAATTTTCTGTGACCTGGAACCAAAATCATTCGGAACGGCAATCAACAGATTCGAACCGGAAATTGTCGCCGGTGTACCCACCATATACAGCGCTCTTTTAGCCCAGGGTTCGAGCAAAATCAATTTAAAGAAAGCTGAGGTCCTCCTATCCGGTGGTGCCCCTCTACCTCTTCCCATGGCTAAAGCCTTCGAAAAAGAGTTTGGACACAGACTGAATAACGGATACGGATCGACAGAATCAAAAATCATCTGCCTAAACATAGAAGGTCCCCTGGAATCAGTGGGTAGACCGATACCATCAGTGGTGATTAACATAGTCGGCGACAATGAGAGTATTTTGGATGATAGCGAAGTAGGAGAGATCTACATCAAAAGTGATTTGCTCATGACCGAGTATCTGAATCAGCCGGAAAAGACCCAGGAGGTCCTGACAGAAAAAGGTTACCGCACCGGCGACTTAGGCTATCTAAATGATGGATACCTATTCATCTCAGGAAGGGAGAAAGAGATGATTATTGTCGCCGGCAACAAAGTCTTTCCGATAGAGGTAGAACAGGTTCTCTCCCGTAGTCCTCTAGTTCAAGAGATAGCTATTACAGGAGTCGATCACAAACGCCTCGGACAGATAGTAAAAGCCACCATTGTCATTAACGATGAAGCTTTGAGCAAAGGACTTGAGGATAGCGCTGAGGACAAAGCAAAAGCAGCCAAAGAGCAGGTTCTCAAAGAGTTGAAAGAGTACTCGAAAGAGAATTTAAAAAGAGAGCTGAGACCGATGGTTTGGGACATCAGGCCTCTGAGCAACCCTCTGCCGAAGACCAGAAGTGGAAAAATCGACAAGAAGATTCTCTAGATTTTTTCCTCAATATTTGTTCTGGTTGGCTTACTGTTTTGCTTGCTATTTTGTTTATATGTAGTGCTGCTCTATTTGACGGCTTATTTGCTCACCATCATATAAAGGATAAAAGTGCCAACCACGTAGACAATCGCTATTCCTAAAGCATCCCAGGCTATGAGAGTCGGTTTCTTTTCCGCTCTATAACTGAGACCAACAATAGCTATCGAGGTCATAATCAAGCCACAAAGAGCCCCCACAAGATGTGTGGCAGATGCGACCTCCAACAATGGTCCTTTGAAATATAGGGCGTCATCAAGAGAGAGAATCGCCAGATTAAACAGATTGCTGCCGAGCAAATTGCCTACGGCCATGTCGAAAGCGCCTATTTTAGCAGCACTGACACAGACAACAATCTCAGGTAAGGATGTGGAGATGGCTATGAATACACTGCCGACAAAAGTATCTCCAAGACCTGTTATCTCGGACAATCGGCTTCCCACCTCCGGCAGAAAAATTCCTGCCGCCACAACCACAAGAGAGTTCAAAATAAAGAAAGTAAGAGCTTTCTTCAAGGAGACATCTTTGTACTGATTCTCTATGTTCTCCATCAACTCAACAACTCGATTTTGCTCCTGTTGATAAATAAGTTTCATCGCCAGGATATACAACAAAATAAATAGTGGAGAGAGAGGTTCTATCCAACCTATCGTAGGTAATCGCTCTTCGGCAACGATATCTAAGCAGGCAAGACCGAGCATCAGTTGCCCGAATCCGGCGGATAGAACATGGCCTTCATGGACCTGGCGAGAGACAGGCTTCGGTCCGGAAAGCGCGTCAAGCAGAGCTATGATCAGAATATTGCACATGCAACTTCCCAAAATAGCACCAACAGCAATATCAGGTAGATCGTGAATCACCACCGAGCTGGTGCCTGTAATAAGTTCGGGTAATGAAGTAACCGTCGCCAGCAAGACAAGACCTATCCAGGTCCTACCCATGCCGGTCTTCTCGGCTATGACGTCACCATATTTAGATAACTGTACTCCAGCAAGGAAAATCGCCAGAGCGCAGGCGAAAAATGCCGAGAATACAAATATTGGGCTCTGCATCAAATCCCTTTACTTAAAGGACGGCTGTTTCGCGGTAGGCTCCCCAAACATCCCTCATCGCGTCGCAGATCTCTCCGAGGGTAGCGTAGGCCTCGACACAGTCTATGAGAACAGGGAAGGAATTGTCTCCATTTTTGAGAGCGGTCTTCAGAGCGGAAAGGGTATTAGCCACCTTCTCATTATCCCGTCTCTCCTTCAGGCTCTTGATACGAGCTGTCTGTCTCTCCTGATATTCTCTACCAATTTTGAGAATCTCGATCTCTTCACCCGGAGCTTTCTCTTTAAAGGAGTTCAGTCCGATGAAATATCTATCTTGGGTACCAAGCTGCTGATTAAACTTGTAGGAAGCATTGGCTATCTCTTCCATAAAGAAGTGCTTCTCAATACCAGCTATGACACCACCAATCTCTTTGATTCGCTCAAAGTATTCATTGGCCTGACGCTCCATCTCATCGGTTAGCCACTCCACATAGTAGGAGCCGGCCAGCGGATCGACCACGTCGGCAACACCGGTCTCATGGGCTATTATTTGTTGGGTTCTGAGGGCAATATGAG
>JAUIJG010000389.1 GCA_030431355.1 bacterium | reverse complement strand
GTTATGTTGACTTGATAATACCCCGGGGCTCCAACAGCCTTGTCCGTCACATTCAGGACAACACGCGCATTCCGGTGCTAGGTCATGCTGATGGAATCTGCCACCTCTATGTACACGAAGATGCCGACCTGGAGATGGCAGTAAAATTGACAATAGACTCCAAAACTCAATATCCATCAGCTTGTAATGCTCTGGAGACTTTATTGATTCACGAAGCGATAAGAGAAAGATTTCTCGACAAGCTTCTACCGGAGCTGAAAAAGTGTGGAGTCGAGATTCGGTTGGATGGTAGCATATATGATGCCCTGGAGAAGAAGGGCAAGCTCGATAATTTCAAAGGCTCGGTGAAGAAAGCTGAAGCCGAAGACTGGTCCACCGAATACTGTGATCTGATTCTCTCGGTCAAAGAGATGAGAGATCTGGATGAAGCCGTTGAGCATATCAATCAATATGGTTCGGGCCATACCGATTGCATAGTCACGCCGAAATCTGAGACATTCGAAAAGTTCTTCGATGGAGTCAACTCCGCCGGCGTTTATCATAACGCCTCCACTAGATTCGCCGATGGATTTAGATACGGTTTCGGTGCCGAAGTCGGCATAGCAACAGGAAAAATGCATCCCCGGGGACCGGTAGGTCTTGAAGGTATTGTCACCTATAAATATAGACTGGAAGGCTCCGGGCAAATTGTGGCGGACTACTCCGGCGAGAATGGCAAGCAATTTAGCCATAAGCAGTTGATTTAATCGGAAATCGGCTAAACTCTGGAACAGATTGAATCAGGTGCCGTCATCCCTGATTACTCTCCTATCCTAAATAAAAGGAACCACAGATGAAAAAACAATCTTTACTTGCCCTAGTTATGTGCCTTGCGGTATCGGTTCCCCTGGCCATGGCCCAGGACGCTCCACCGGCTCAGCCGGGAGGCGACGGTCCTCCCAGCAGAGAAGGAAGAAAGCATAAAAGGATGAAACACAGACATGGCAAGATGCACGGACAGGGATACAACCTACGTGCCATAAAAACATTGCCCAGTCTTACCGAAGAACAAAAAGGCAAGCTTGATTCCATTCAAGAAGAGTTGAAGACTAACCTGGGTCCGCTGAAGTCAGAACTAAAAGCCCTGAGAGCTCAGCGTAAAGCTGGAGAAGGTGGTACACCGGAAGAGGTTCAAGCCAACAAAGAGGCAGGCAAAGCTAAGTTTCTTTCCCTGCGCAATGACTTGCAAGCCAAAAAGAAAGCAGCCTATGATCAAGCCCTCGCTGTGCTGAGCGATGAGCAGAAGGTCGAATTGGAAGCCCACAAGGCTCAGCTGAAGCAAGGCATGATGAATAAACGCATGAATCGCAAAGGAAAGCTTAACGAAGGCGGCAGACGGCTTAAGAGGAAGAACAAGAAAGCTCAGGGAGAGAACCTGGAGCAGGCTTCTGAGTCATTGGCTCCCCAGCAATAAATTGGCGTAAGCAGGAAATATATACCAGTTTAGATATTATTTCCTTGACAGGCCCCAGTGCTAAGGGATTATCCTATTTGGTTGATAGTCAAATCCTTCACTGGAGCCTGCAGCCATGCATCTTAGTTCCTCGTCTTTGAAGTCGAGATCGAAACCAAGAACTGATATTTCGACCCATTCAAGAAGGAATCAGGCACGAAACCTGAGTAAATCGAACGATAGATGCAGAAATGGCGCGCCAGTTTCGAGCCATAGTAAAACCAATGGCAAATTGTTAGAGATGAGCTTGCTTCTCACCACACTACTTCTATTGGTGGGAATCTCTTTGAGACCCGACGTGCAAGAGACGGTCTTGAAATCCGGTTCGCAAGCAGAGTTCAATTTTTCTTTGACCAGATAAGTATTGATGACGCAATAGTTCTGAAAACATTTAATCCAGTAACCTGGGTTAGGTTTCATAGCGAAAGTTATTCCGAATTCGGAATAACTTCGTTGGCTAAATAATCTCGTCTATAATCTAGTCTGTTTTGTAGGCGAGCCATCCCTTGTCAACTAGATTTATACCGTCTCTTTCAAAGTCCAAACCGTCAAAAATGGCTATCCATAGCTCCTCATTTAGCACAAGCTACAATTCCATCTATTCCACAAGAAGGTTTCTACTTGTGGTTATCTCCTTATCTTTTCTACTGACCTGTTGTGTTAATTCAGGCAAACAGTCCATAGACGCTTCGCTGGATGTTCCGGTAACCGATGACAACCTGAGAAGAATCACCGATGTCACCTCCCAGGCAACAATTGAGGCTAATGGAAAGTTCAAAGCAGGGACCTTTTTCTTCAAAAACACCCCGGTACTCATTCCGGAGAATACCAATTTCCAGCTACAACTGAAATTGCCGGTTGACAATCCGGCAGTAATTTCCACAAAGAAAGCCACCGGAAGCCTGGTCACTTCCAATCAAATCACATTCGGCGCGGTCCCGGTTCCCCAGGATCTCAAATTTCAGTCAGGAAAAGTGGAAGCCTATGTCGACTTTGTCCGCGGCTTATCGGCCCTGATGCTGAATATAGTTCAGCTTGGAGGCAATGTCGGTGGCATGAAAGACATGATCGACAGTATGGAGATCAATGAATTAGAGCTTAAACTTCGCCCCGGCAGCAAATTTGTCCTTGGGGAAAAGAGCCTGAATATTGGAAAAGATTCCTGGGTCAAACTCTATGAAGCAAAACTGGATAAGGACTTCAACTACAAGGGTCTCTTCACTATCAATTCAAATTTCACGGAGAATTGTAAGTGGTTGGGTAAAAAGCTTGACTGCCAGTTCAACGGTGGCTCCGCACTTTTATCTTTGAAAGCGGAGAAAGTAAAAGATCGCCTTATCCTCAAATTGCCTGAAGAGAGCAAAGAGAAGAAGGAGATAAAGCTAAATGATTGCCTTCTCAATTTTGGCAAGAATAAACGCTGCAGTACTCGAAGCAAAAACGGAACTATCTTCTTAAAGCAGTTTCACTGGGAAGACACCAAAGATGGTCATCCTTCAATGGAGATGGAGTCCACCATGGATCTCCATGACACCGATGCCACCATAGTTACAGACATCCATTCTACAAAAGCCCATTTCCCAGGAGAGGTTCCCGGGGATCTCACCGTAAAGATAGACAAACAGGAGAATGTAGACACCCATTTCAAAACTACCGGACCTGCCATGGCAAAAGATGGTGTGGTGACCATCAGCAAAAAAAACTCTAAGGTGGTGCTCAAACTTGCCGACGTCACAGTGGGCAAAGTTTCCTACGATAAAACCGGAGCGATGGAATTCAATCTCAAGGGTGGGAAATCAGAGATCAAAGAGGTAATCTGGGAAGCAAAAGGCAAAAGATTCGCATTGCTTTGTTCACCGGGATCTACATTGGCAGTTCCCAGCGAATTTCTCATCGAGAAGCCTACCAAAACAAGTGCAGCCAGAGTTGAGATGCCTATGACCTTAAACCTTGGCTCTGCTGAGTTGAAGAAAGGCGATCACACCGTCAAGCTAGCCAATTTCAAAGGCGACCTCGTATTAGATGTCCATGAAGAAGTACTGGTAAAAGGCAACCTCGATTTTACTCTGCCGGACTTAGATCTCCTCAGCAATTACAAAGCAAGAGTCAAAGCAAAAGGTCTCGATATGTCGGTGGCAAACGGCAAATCAACCATCTATCTTCGTGACTGCACACTTCTGATACCGGACAATACCCTATCCAAAACATTGCAAGAGAAAATTCCATCCACCTACCACATCAAACTAAATAAGAAAGTGCAGGAAGAGAAGAAGTGGCGCTACAGGAACGCAATAGTGAAAGAGGTGGACATAAAAGATTTTAAAATCGACAAAATGTCTTTTCAGGAACAAGACAAGATCTTTTTTGTAGCCGAAGCGGATGCCACTAGCAATGGCACCATTGAAAAAGCTGGAATTATCATCCATAAAAACAAATGGGAAACCTGTCCATGGTCGATGCATGGAGCAATTCAAGGAAAAGGAGAAGTGCGTTATAAATTCTTGAAACGCAGCAACAATAAAAATGCTCGACTTGCATACGACCTGGATATGAAAGTAGAACTTCCCGAAAGCGTGGAACTGGACTGGAGCAAAGTATCCGGTGGACTAATTAAAATAGCCGAGAAGCGCGCTATAGTAAATAAACTCCGCAAAATTTCAGTTCCCGTCGCGCACAGAGACGAAATCACAATCTTTAGAAAGGACGCACCGATCTGGAAAAACTTTGCTGTTTCAGATTTGCGGGTAAAAGATCTTCCTGACGCAACCCAGATAGACTTCCAGGTACAAACAAAAATGTAGTCTGAGGTACCAAAAAATCACAGAATCCAGCTAGGCTAGGTTAGAAGTTCTTATCCTCCGCCCCTAGCAGTCTCGATCCAGTCATGTCTTCCAGCCTAGAGTCGGCCTCGCCAACAAGGTCAGAATCTAATCTTGAACAGGCCTATGAAAGCCCGCCCAGCAGTTTCGGCAACCTTGTCGACCTGCTTAAGGAAGCAGGTCAAAGTTCCGAAGAAGCAGAAGATACAAATACAAGCGTCAAAGCCGACGATGACAGTAAGAGCGGAGAGACCGTAGAAAGCAAAAAGGTAAGTGATGAAGCTGATGCAAAGGCTTCCAGCTTGCCTATTTTTGGTCTCGACTTCAATGTGGATTTCGGGGCGCTAAAAAAAGAAAAGGTAGAGAAAAAAGAAGAGCCCCAGACAGATCAGGAGAGCGCCGAGGAGAGGGAGAGTCGCTTCCGGGAAAGATTTAAGACCGTGACCGGTCAGGACTCCGTTATAGAAGAAGGTCCGGAAGCAGAGTTGCACATGTGGGCCGACAGTTGGCGCGACTTTGTGGAAGTGGCCGAAGTACCTGAAGGACCATTTAGAGACCTTCTTCAAGAATTCGGATCCCAAATGCTTTTAGGAGAGCTGGACGGAAAAGAGATTGCCGGTTTGATGGGCAAAGTTGAATTCTCGGAAGAGCTCCAGGAAGTAATTGAAGGCATCAATGACTAGGACC
>JAUIJG010000006.1 GCA_030431355.1 bacterium | reverse complement strand
AGCCACGGAAGCAGCCCTGGCACCACGGCTGACAATGGGCTTGGGTTTAGGCATCGAACCAGGACGACCCTCGCCAACCGGCCTCGATGGTCCCACTCCCTGACTCCTGGAAACAGCATCAAAATAGAGGAGAAAAGAGAGAGAGAGGATGAAACTGAGAGCCAACAGGATAAAGAGATAATCGCTTGCCGCGGCCGCTGTAAAAGTAAAAACACCCAGGGCAATTAAAATAGAGATACTGAAATCTTCCCGGGTCCTCAAATCAAAACAGTGCAAAGCCTGCAAACCGGCAAGTACCTGTAAGAACGGAATCAAGAAATTGACGTTATGGCTCATTATCTGTTGAGCGGTGATGGTAACGAAAGCTCCGATTACAATCATGGCTCCGATAACGGGCACCGCAGTGACCCAGATCGGCCTCTCCTGGCGATACCTGTATGAGAGAAAGATCCCCATCCCGGCCATCCACAGGTAGAGAATCACCATGGCGGGAATGGTGTTGGCGTACATACATGCCCCGGTAATTACTGAAATCACCATGGCAAAGGCGGCGACTCGCATGGAAAAGGAATGTTCGACCTCTACGGTCTTCTCTTTGCCACCACTTTCCTGGCTTCTTTTCTGAGAACCGGAAGCAGGAAGATCCACCTGGGGAGAATCACTCTCGAACTCTTCATAGTCACGCTCGACCACCTGGGTATCGGAGCCCTTGTCTTCGTTCTCCAAATCTGGCCTGCCATCGCTCATAGGTGGGCTATCTCCTCAAAAGCCGTGAGGCTAGCCAACACCCTGCCTGGAGGTCCGGAAGATCCACGACGGTCGGAGGAGCCTGCATGGGCAGGAATCACACCCCGCTGGCTCATGGTCCATGCTTCCGCCTTCTCCGCCGAGGATGATGCCTGGCGAAATGCCCTGGACATGACCCAGATATCCACTTTCTTATTGATATCGAGGTCTACTTGTCCCCGCTCGTCCTCCATCTGGGCAGGACGCACCGTAAGCAGAGCCAGTTTGCCTTCGGCACCAAAATCAGGCACCGCCGGTTCATAATCGTCTTGCTTCGGATAGACAGCCTCCACCCGCGCTAATAGCTGGGACCATCGGGCAACACCGGGAGGCAAGGGAGGAAGGTCAAGAAGGCAGAGTGGCAGTTCGGCGGGATCTTGATGCAACTCAGGGATGAGATAGAGCTCCGGAGCACCACCCATACGAAATCCATAGTTCAAAAGCGAGTTGGTCACCGACACAGCCAGTTCAAATTGCTCCACAGATTTCCAACCGGCAGTCAAGTCGATGAGCAAGTCATAACCAGGCAAACCTTCGGAGTCGAACTCCCTGACCACAAGCTTGCCGGTCTTAGCCGATGAAGCCCAGTGGATAAACCGGGGACTGTCGCCGGTGACAAACTCCCGCAAACTGCGAACCGAAGCCGAGGACATGGAGCTGGATGCCCTGGTGGCAGAGGAGATGAGCGCGGTGCTACCAGCTGCTCTCAAGCGGTAAAGGAAGTTACCCTCGATACCGGAAACTTTCGGATAAACAGTCACCACCGGGTTGTCCACAATTTTTCCACCTACACCGATTGGAAAGTCCCTGGACCACCACGCCAGTCCAAAAGGAAAACAGGTGTAAGTTTCAACTGCGTCGATTCTATAAACACCGCGAGGCAGAGGCGGGCTCTGGGCTACGACCCAGGCTTCGTTGGCGATGGTATCTACGGTGATCGGCTTGAGCACGCTGAAACTGTGTCTATCTCCCACAAGCTTGATGCGCACCACCAGCCAGCGAATGGGAAAGAGCCTGGTCACCTGAGAGCGGGGAGAAAGTCTTTTGAGGCGCACGCGCACTCGCAGCCGGTCTCCGGCTACTCCATCCGGCGGTATCGCGCATGATGCCACAATGTCTCGTACCTGAAGATATGGATATAAAAGCCCCATCAAAATAGTCGAAGTCCCACCGGCGGCGATCAGGTAGAACCATTCCATTTTGGATTCGATTGCTATCAGATAGATGAGCAGAACCACCGAAACAGCGATCCAAAAGCGAGCTTCCAGCACCACCTTGTAGCCGCTGCCTGGAACACTAAACTCTACCCCTTTTAGATCAAATTCCGAGCCTGGCTCAGGAACAACAAATCTAGACAGGTACGGGGACTTCTTCGAGTACTCTTTCAATAAGTTCAGCATGACTCACCTTACTCTCCCGGACCTTGGGTATAACCCGATGACCAAGCACATAAGGCGCTAGAAGCTTAACGTCATCCGGTTTGACGAAATCCCGACCATCGATGAAAGCGGCGGCCTGGGCAGCCCTCATCAGGAGCTGACTTCCCCGCGGGCTCACTCCCAACACGATGGCGGAATGTTTCCTGGTGGCGTTCACCACCGAAACAATATAATTTTTGATGGAAGGGTCGACGAAGACAGCCTTCACCGCCTGCCTGGCTTCAAGCACCTCATCCTCGGTCAACACCGCTTCCACTTCAAAAGCCTTGTCTTCCAGAGTCTTATCCAAAATCTCAACTTCTTGATGGGGCTTGGGATAACCAAGGGAAAGCGAGATCATGAAACGGTCGAGCTGGGCTTCCGGAAGGGGGAATGTACCGTGATATTCGATGGGGTTTTCGGTGGCGATAACAAAGAAAAGCTGCGGTAGCTTTCTAGTAGCACCATCAGTAGTGACCTGATGCTCTTCCATCGCCTCCAGCAGCGCCGACTGGGTACGGGGAGTGGCCCGGTTGATCTCATCGGCAAGGAGTATGTTAGTAAAAATGGGACCAGGGACAAACTTGAAAGAATTCTCCTTAGTGTCGAAGATACTGACTCCGCAAACATCAGAAGGCAGCAAGTCCGGCGTACACTGAATCCGCTTAAACTTAGAATGTACAGACAACGCCAGAGATTTAGCAAGCAGCGTCTTTCCGACACCGGGGACATCCTCGATCAGGGCGTGTCCTCCGGACAACAGACATATGACAGTCAGTCGAGCCGCCTGGGGTTGCCCGACTAGAGCCGAGTTTATGTTTTCAAGAAGCTTCTGAGCCTTTGGAGAGAGTTCTTCTATCTTAGTAAGGAAGTCTTCCGAGACCACATGTACATCCTGTTCCACGATTTTGGTCTGGTCGTTATCATCCACAGCAACATCGTCTTCCATGGCGGTGTTCTTGTCTTCAGTTTCCATTAGGCTGAATTTCGTCCTTGCAACAACTATCTACCGATTATCACTAGGCTAGGCGTAAATTGAAACAGAGCTCGTAAATTTAGCCCTCAGCCATGATTTACCCATTATCTATCATGTTAAACTTATCACTTTTATAGGAACTTTGCTTCTATTTGCTTGAGCTTCTAGTTGCTTGGTTTGCTAGGTAGATACGGCGAAAAGGGCAGAAACGGGAGCATTTATGAGTCTCACCTTCCAACAAGCGCTCCAGGCGCTGAACAAATTCTGGGACAAACAGGGATGTCTGGTATTGCAGGCATACGACATAGAAAAGGGCGCATCGACCATGAGCCCCAGCACATTCCTGCGAGTTCTCGGGCCGGAACCCTGGAGAATGGCAAACCCTGACCCCTGCCGCAGACCCACCGATGGTAGATACGGCGAGAATCCAAACCGCCTGCAGCATTACTTTCAGTACCAGGTCATTCTCAAACCATCTCCCGATGACGTGCAGGATGTCTACCTAAACAGCCTCAAAGCCCTTGGCATCAAGCCGAAAAACCATGACATTCGCTTTGTCGAAGACAACTGGGAGTCGCCGACTCTTGGCGCCTGGGGAGTTGGCTGGGAAGTCTGGCTGGATGGTCTGGAGATAACGCAGTTCACTTACTTCCAGCAGGCCGGCGGCCTGGACGTCAAACCCGTGGCCGCTGAAATCACCTACGGATTGGAGCGCATCTGCATGTACCTGCAGGATGTGGACAGCGTTTACGACCTCAAATGGAACGATCACATCACCTACGGTGAGCTTTATCACCGCAACGAAATTGAGCAATCGACCTACAATTTCGAAGAGAGCGACCCCGACACCCTCTTTTCTCTCTTTGATCTGCATGAAAAAGCAGCCCTCTCCTTACTGGACAAAAAGCTTGTAATGCCGGCCTACGAGCATATCCTCAAGTGCAGCCACACTTTCAACTTAATGGATGCCAGAGGCATAATCGGCAAAGACGAGCGTATGGCCAATATCTTGAAGATAAGGAAACTGGCTGAGCGAGTAGCTCGTGCCTTCTTAGAGCAACGCATAGAGATGGGCTTTCCCCTTCTACCCCAGGATCAAAGAGAAGCGCTGGTAGAAGAGTATCGCCAGAAATTTCTTGCCACCAAGAAGTAAAATCGGCACCAAACTCGACACCAAATTGACCTCGCCTCAAGGTTCACTTCAGTCCAGGCAGATAATTTCGTCCCGCGGTTTTAGCGCAGGAACCAGCATCAATTCAGATATCCCCTTGACTATGGCAAGTATATATACCGGGTGAATTCAGGATTAAATTTATTCACTTTACTACCCTCTAACTGAGGACAATGGCAGCTACACGGCTCGATTGCGGCTACCAGGCAGTTTTTGAAGGATTTTAGCCAAATCGCTTTGATTTACTTATACTGTTGAATGGGTACATAATTCTTACAGAGTTTTATCATTCATTTAGTAGAGGAATCTCGAGTTGGGGCTTTCCGCCGGCAGAATAAAACAAATAGCACATGGCTCCCTACTGGCAGCCAGTCTTCTTATTGCGCCCCTGGCAGGACCATTGACTTCCAATATGGAAGCAGAAGCCCTGGTATCTTCGAGCGCTTCTTACAGAAGCCATAAGTCGGCGAAGAAGAAATCGACCAGGACAAAGGCGAAATACCGCTCCATAAGTCGCTCGGAAAGACGCTACAAATATTCTTCTCGCTCGAAGAAAGCCAAGAAAAAAACCCACGTAGTTAAAAAGGTAGCTCCGAAACCGGTCAGACCGCAAGACTACATAGACAAGCTCAATGTGCTCACGTTAAAGCCGGGCCTGGTGTTCCGTTATTTCCGCGGTCCTCTCTGCATTAATGTGGCGGAGGTAGATATCCATCGCAACAACCTGGCTGTCCGCCCCTATCTTGCCGGTTACAGTTTCGATCGCCTCAAAACAGTGGAAGACCATGCCTCCGAAAGCAAAGCATTGGTGGCGGTCAACGCTAACTACTTCAAGAAAGACGGCACCCCCCTCGGTGCAATAAAAATGGATGGTGAATGGATCTCAGGCTCTCTTTTCAATAGAGTAGCCATGGGAATCACCAGAGACAAAGAGGTCAAATTCGCGCCGGTCAACCTGCACGGCATCTTGAAAACATCCAACCCCAACGCCCGCTCCCTCTGGGTCAACAACATGAATCAGCCCAGAATTCATGGAGCAAAGATGATCCTATATACAAGGAGATGGGGAGATTCAGTTAACCTCGCCTATGACGGAACGCTCATAGGCGTGAATGCCAAAGGCGAAGTGGTAGACAAACATCAGAGAGCGATGCGCATTCCGTTTGGCGGCTACGTCCTCACGGACAAGAAAGAGAGCGACCTTGCCTACCTCAAAAAAGGCGACCAGGTGCATCTCAAATGGCACACCAGCCCTAAAGACTGGAACGATGTCGAGCACGCCATTTCCGGGGGACCGACCCTGGTCAAGGACGGCAGACTCTACGTAGGCCTCAAAGCAGAAAAATTCAAACTGAGCTGGACCTCCAGCAAGATCACCCATAGAACCGCCTGTGGTTTCACCAAAGACAAGAAATTGATTCTCGTCACCGTGGAAGGCGCCCATAATATGTGGGACCTGGCAAAGTTCATGCGCGGACTGGGCTGTGTGGACGCCATGAACCTCGATGGCGGCGGCTCCACATCCATGGTTGTATGCGGCAAAGACGTCACCCGCAATGCCAACAGCACCCAGAGAAAAGTGGCTGCCACATTGATGGTGCTTGAGCCGGAGACTGCCAAACTACTAGCCAGAACACCGGACCGCAGATACCATCCCACCATAAAGCTGACGTCTTTCACGGCCAAGCAAGGTATTCTCAAACAGCTTGCTCCTGTGGCGGGCATTAATGATGCCAAAGCTCAGCAAAAAGAGCTTCAAATTTTAACCGGGCACAAAGTCTCAAACCTGGAGACTTTACTCCAGAGTGATGACAATAAGTCCTCCACCACAGAAGATGACGGTAAATCGACCATGGTGTTCAAAACACCGAAGGGCGAGCAGGTTATCGACATAGACGACGACTTGCTGGAAGTCTCCGAGCAAGAAGAAAACAAGCGCTTGAAATCCATCAGAAAACAACAGAAGAAGCACAGAAAAGAAGTTAAAAGCCAGGAAGCTCAAGAACTATCGAAAGAGCGAAAAACCAATAAGTGGTCAAAGCGACTTCTTAAACCTTTTTCCTTTACCCGTAAAGAAGGCTAATAGAAGCGCCCAACAAGCGGTATCATAAGATGATCATGGGCTTGTGAGCGTGGAGATTTCAAATGGCCGGCAATTACTCTATTGGCGTTGATCTGGGTGGCACGAAGGTGCTTGCCGCCGTGGTAGACACGAAAACAGGAAGGCTTATCGCCAGTAAGAAGAAAAGAACAAAACAAGCCAACACCCAGGACGCTTTGCTGGAGAGAATCTCCGCTGCCGTGGACGAAGCCCTGGAGCAAGCCGGTCTGGAAGCCGACGAAATTGAAGGCATAGGCGTGGGTGCCGCAGGTATGGTAGACCGCCAACGCGGCATCCTTCTGGCTGCCGCTAACATCGGCGCCAATGATATCTCCATTACAAAACCCCTGGAAACAAGATATGGCGTCAGAACCGAACTTGGCAACGATGTGGAAGTAGCCACTTATGGCGAGCGCTACTTTGGCGCCGGTCAAAAGTCAAAACACTTCGTCTGTGTATTTGTCGGCACGGGCATCGGCTCTGGAATCGTTGTCAATGACAGTCATCTAAAAGGCGCGACCGGAACAGCCGGCGAAATCGGCCACACCAAAGTATTTCCCGATGGTAGAAAATGCGGATGCGGTGGCTATGGATGCCTGGAAGCCTATGCTTCAAGGTTAGCCATCGCCAAGTCCATTAAAAGCGCCATCGACCACGGTCAAGAAACAACAGTTGCCGACAAAATCGATTTGACAAAAGGCATTCTACGCTCCAGCGTCCTGGCGGAAGCGGTAAAGAGAGGCGATCCCGTGGTACTGGATGCGGTGAAGCACGGAGCCCGATATTTGGCATGGGGACTGGCTTCCACCGTCAACTTTTTCAATCCTGAGCGTATCATTCTGGGCGGCGGACTTATAGAAGCAGTGGACCTCTACTATGACACAGTAGAATTGGAGCTGAAGAAAATCGCCCTGCCGATTCCCAGCCGAAAGCTGAAGCTGGTTCGCTCTCAACTTGGTGACAATGCCGGTGTTGTAGGAGCAGCCATAATGGCTTCCGCGAAAAATGGCAAATCTAGATAAGGCTCACACAAGTCAATCCGAGACTCTATTGAACTACAGGCAGTGGCACCTTCCATGGCAGCCGGAGCTTACCGATTCTCTCACAGCCTTAAACTCAGCCATCCTGCCGGATTCCAATGAAGAGCGGAAACTCGCGCTGTTAAAGGATTCCGTAAAAAGCATTCTCGAATATCTGGAAAACAACAGTTGCTGCCTGGAAGAAACATTTGCGCCTCAAGTGGAAAGACTGACAGCCACCAGTATCAATTGCGATACCACTGCAATGCGGCAAGCACTCTCAATTTTTTTCGGTAGCCCTCAGCACAGACTGGCAGCTTACGGCACGCTGCAACCAGGGGAGAGCAACTATCACATAGTCTCCAGCATAGAGGGGACCTGGCTTAAGGGCATTCTCAGGGGCAGCGTTCATCAATACGAAGGCTATCCTCGCTTTGAATGGAACGAAGAAGGAGAGGAGATTTCCGCTTCAATTCTAGTATCGGAAACACTCCCTCAACACCTTGATCGTATCGATGAATTCGAAGGAGAAAACTACTCAAGGATTCTTGTACCTGTCACCGTGGATGACTGCACCATCGTTTGCAATGTTTACGCTGTCAAACAAGCTTGAAAAATAGTGACAGCACTAGTAGTTTGAACCAAAATCCCAAAGAGTATGTACCTGGTGCAAAGACTTTGACACCACACGCAGGCTATACCTGTGCATAACCACCATCTACGAAGACTTCGCTTCCCGTCATGAACGAACTGTCGTCAGATGCAAGAAAGGCAGCAACGCCTGCAATCTCTGATGGATCGCCCAATCGTCCCATAGGCGTTTGAACAGCCAGCCCGTCAGTCACTTCTTTGCCCATGTTCATGAGCGTTTCGGTTTCTGTCGCGCCGGGGGAAAGTACGTTGACACGAATTCCGGTGCCTCGCAAATCAAGCGCCCATGTACGAACGAAATTTCGAATCGCCGCCTTTGATGCACTGTAAACGCTCATAGCTGGAGTACCCATCGAGCCCACTGTCGATCCGGTAACAATGATCGTGCCTCCGGAACTCATCAGAGGCAGTGCTTTTTGAACCGTGAATAGAGTCCCTTTGACATTGATATCGAACGTCCAATCGAATTGCTTTTCGGTGATTTCACCGAGCGGAGCAAAGTCGCCTACGCCGGCGTTAGCAAACAGAATGTCGATGCGTCCTGTTTCTGATCTGATCGTCTCGTACAGTTTGTCTAAGCTTGCAGGGTCCGTAATGTCTCCCTGTATCGCGCGCACGCTGTCACCCAACTCAGTCACCGCAGCTTCGAGAGCTTCTTGTCGACGTCCTACCAAATACACAAAAGCACCCTCAGCTACGAACCGTCGTGCTGTTGCCAATCCAATGCCGCTCGCTCCGCCGGTGATGACTGCAATTTTTGATTTCAGTTTGCTCATAGAATTCTCCTTTACTGAATTTGCTCTTTAGATTTGCCGCAAGCTCGCGGCGTTCGTGTTACACCAAATCAAACAACATGATTTCGGCGTCATCGATTGCTTCAATGGTCAGAACCGTTTCGTTGCTCAAGGAAGCGCCATCACTGGTTTGCAGTTCGCTTCCGTTGAGCGACACACTGCCTCGCAACACTTGCAGCCAAGCGTGTCTTTGGGGCAGCAACTCGTACTGAACCGAATGTCCGCGATCGAGCGTCGACAGGTATATTCGGGCGTCTTGGTGAATCAAAAGGGAACCCTCGCTCGCATCCCGCGACGCAACCAGCCTTAGTCTATTGTGACGTTCATCGGCGGCAAACATTTTTTGCTCGTAACTTGGTTCTATTCCAGTCCGCTCTGGCAATAGCCAAATCTGGTATAGATGAGTTGACTCAGTAGCAGACGGATTAAATTCGCTGTGCGTAATACCGGTTCCTGCGCTCATCCGCTGGAACTCGCCTGGGCGAAGAACTTCTCCATTTCCCATCGAGTCGCGATGTTCCAACGCTCCTTCCAGCACATAAGTCACGATTTCCATGTCTTTATGAGCATGCGTACCGAAGCCCTTTTCCGGTGCAACAACATCCTCGTTCATCACTCGAAGGCTTCGGAAATTCATATGATGCGGATCACGATATGAGGCAAACGAAAATGTGTGCCGCGCATCTAGCCAGCCATGATCAACATGGCCTCTTTCATCGGATTTTCGAAGTGTTAACATAGCTATCTCCAGTGCGTTTGCATGTAATCTAGTTGCATAAGGTAAACGCCGCCTTATTGAAGCGACATACCGGGCTCATCAAATTCCTGCCCGCTGCCTTCACCAATGACAAGTGGGCTCCCTCTAAACTAACGTCGTCAGGACCAGCGGACCCGGTTATTCCGAGAACACTGATGAGTTTTGCCAGGCCTATTTTCTTCGCTCGTCTTTTGTCCTGCTGTTGCTTTATAATAGACCGGTCGTCTAGTTTTGTCAACCGAAGAATTTCATCATTGTTTTGCAGGATTTTTTTTGCGTTCTATCTATCTGTAGTTTTGACCAGCTATAGCTATACGATGGGCATCAATTTTATGTGCAACGCAAAATTCACCTCTCAACTTTTCAGCAAACGAGAAAAGAGAGCAAAAGCTTTATCATCGAGTTCAGAAACAGAAATTCCAAGTTCTTTTGCCAGGGTAGCTTTATCAAGCTCCCTATGGCTCTCATTGAACGGCCACATCAAATCGAAAATTTTCCTTTCCACACCCTCTAGGTGTTTAGACAATTCTTGTGCTCGCAGAATTATTCTATCTGCTCGAACTTTCCTTCGAGCGATTGCCGCTTCATCCCAATTCCAGTCACTAGTTGATTTATCATCACTGGAAGGCATTAGCAAAATACTCCTTGCGAGGAAAAGAATTTGTTGAGACTATTCTGATACCCAAGTATTTAAGCTAAAGCGCTCGCTTTCAAGTCATTCAGTTTCTTGGCTGCTAGAATCGGACTTTCCTCTTCGCGACACACAACTAAAAGATAGCATCATATATACTACTACTATAACCATAAGTCTTAGTATCGAAGTCATCCTTAATAGCAAAAATTTGCCTGTCCTTTTATGCCGAAGCTTCCATTTAATCGTCAAAAGTTCATCGGTGACAGGGTTGCCCTCCCTGTCAGCTTTAGCCTGGTCATCATAATCGCAGTTTCCATTTTACTTTCAATGATCTTAACCGGCCGCATGGCAAGCGAAGAAGCTGAACTCACCAAGATAGAGACAAAGCCCAAATAGCCAGCTAATCTATCTTAAGCTCTTTTTTCAGAAACTTAGAGGTTCTAGGAAATGCCTTCAGTACTGGATAAAGGTGGTAGTCCTCACCGCTAATCAGAACTCCTATAATCTCAGAACAGCCAAGAGCGCGCGCATCAGCATTCTTCACCCTCTCTTCAGGGAACTCAAACTTAGCCCAGTAGGGCATCTTGTCCAAATCCTCTGCGTACAACTTCGTAAGTTCTATCTTGTTGGTCACCACGCCCATACAATCGTTCACCGCATGTCCAAGCAGCTGGTACAAATGCGTTTTCATCTCATCTTGAGAACGAGCCGGCTTAAGCTTATGGCTGCCGCGGACTTTCTCGGATTCATAGAGCCAGACGTCCCGCCCATAGCATCGACCAGACTCTTCGCCCATAGTCACATTTAGTACACCGGGGCGCTGATCGTCTCCAGTCCCTGGCCAATTGTCCTCGATGTTGGGAGCCAGGTTGATGGTAGCGCCGCCATCCTCCAGGAGAGTATAAATTTTGGAGGGAAGCTTGCGAAGAACGCTTTTACAAGTTTCGACTGTTGCTGCCCTGACAGGCGCATGTCCGAATTTGGGAGCGATGACCCTGATGCGATCAAGCAAGGGTCCCGAGTTTGGAGTAAGGCTGGTGTGTTGACCCTCTCTAATGCCAAATTCGATACCGAAGCCGAAAAGCACTATACAGCAAGCAATTGCTGTCAAAGCGAATGATACTGTTCGTTTCTTGCTGGCCATGATGCTTGTATCATACTGTATGCAAATACTTTTGAACCAAAAACTCTAATGTTTCTGCCGTGATAGCCTAGAATTATCCGAGTCTACTCAGGCAAAGATTTATGGTCACTCGAACGCTGAATCTCTATCTGCGCATTATTTGTATTCAGACTGTCTTTGTCTTAGCAGCCTTTGCATTGAGATTCTTATATATTAGCGTTCTATTTCTGTATTTTACCCTCATGTGCACTTCTTTGAGATTCGAAATTTCAAACCTTGTATCCTTGGTAGCCCTTTCAGTTTATGCATCAATCGGCATTCTTATCTGCTGTCTCATTCAATTTATTCTCGAGCGATTGATCGTTGAAACTATCTCTTCTGTCGAATGGGGAATCAATGCTATCGCGAGCAGCTTTTATTGCGGTCTGATCTATGCCGCTCTCGATCTTTAGCTTTTCAACAGCGGACCATTCAAAGCACATCCTTAGAATTGACCCCATTAATGATACTATCAAAGGCGCACTAAGTCTCAATAATTTGCATCAATAACCTGGTCTCTCAAAACTTCAATTGTCCACCAATTCGCAATCGAGCATACATCCAAAAACACTGCTAGAATCTTACAGTCCCTGATATATTGGCTTCTTATTCATATAGACTGAACCCATGCCTGAAAAAAGAATCGATCTAGAAGATGTTTTCATAGGTGCCCCCTGCTGCTATGGCTGGGAAAACATGACTGGAGATTCTAAGACTAAAGTCTGTGGCGGCTGTGACAAATCCGTTTTCAACTTAGCCGAATTCTCCGCTCCAGAAGCACAAGCCTTAATTGATCAACATCAAGACGCAGCCTGCCTTCACATAACACGAGACTTCGACGGAAAAATTCTGACCAAAGAAAACAAGCTGAAGTTTCAGATTGAAAAGCAATTCAGAAGAGCACTTTTCTCCATCCTTTCAATCGCTATTTCTATGTCACAGGCCTTAGCAAAATCTGGCGACCCCAAAGTCAAAAGCACAGACGGAAAAGCGTCTGGTCTGTATGATTCAAACATCTTTCAGACGAAAAGCTACGTCGTCGACGGCCACCCTTGCTTCACTACTCCATCTAAAAAACACAGCGAAAAAACACAACCAAAACCTGAAAAGCCAGCAAAGAAAGAACTAGACTTCAACCCATCTTGGCTTAAGACTGGAAACAATGAAAATTCACAAAAAGACTATGTGAACAAAAGAGTTTTTCTGCTCTACAAAGCGGCCAAAGAAGCGGCGGCGCAAGGCAAGTGCACTGAATCTCTCTACAGATTTAAGGATGCTCTGGAACTAGCAAAACAAACAAAGCAAGATCCTGCGTTCGTGAAACTGATTGAATCAGCATATCAAAAACAGCAGAAGATTCACGAAACTCAGTCCAGACAGCGAAGGCTCAGAAGACAAACCTCTCCAGCCAAGAAAGCTTCTCCTACTCTTCCTGAAGGAGCACCAATACCAGACTTTAAGTAACGCAGATACTATTAGAAAACCGGCAATTCGTATCAACACAGAAACCTTGATTTACTCAGCTTCCGCCTGCCCCGCGCTAGCCAGCTTGAGTTCATTCGAGTCACCATGGAACATAATAACCTGATGCGGGTACGGCATATCGATTTTTGCGGCATCAAGACTTTCCTTAATCGCAGTGGCTACTTTGTCCACCATGACAGGAAGAGTTTGTTTGGAGTCGATCCAGAAGTAGACTGAAAAGTTTACAGAGGATGCCGCCAACTCCGATACAAGTATTTGCGGAGCCGGATCGTCAACAATGTCTTCAAGCTTTCTCAACTCTTCACCAATAACTTCCCGGGCTTCTTCAATGGAATCGGTGTATCCTATGCCGACCGAGAACTTCAGCCTTCTAAGCGGACTAGAGGTCAACACTTCCACCGGACTGGTAAATACTTGCCCATTGGGAATGGTGACTTCATGACCGTCTCTTGTGACTATTTTGGTTGACCTTACATTAATCTCTTTGACTACTCCGAAGTAACCATTAGACTTTATAGAGTCTCCTACTCTAAACGGCTTGCGCCACAGAATAAGCAGCCCGGCAAGGAAATTTTGTAGTATATCTTTGAACGCAAAACCGACTGCCACCGAAGTTAGTCCCAAACTTGCCACTAAGTTTGCGGGGCTAAATCCAGGAAAAATGATAGTAATGGTGACAAGAAGCCCGAGGAACTTTACAGCAATACCGGCGATACTAGCCAAAACACTTGTCAAAGAGTTATCCAGATAGGTGTTCATTCCCACCTTCTTGATTATCTTTTCCACCACCCGAGCGACAATCCAGAAGATGACAAATGTGACCAAACCAATAACTATTAGAGGCAGATGTTCATAAAACGAATCTACCATTTTAGATACAGTTTTCCAGGCTAAATCAATTTCCTTCTTCAATCCACAAACCTCGACAATAAAACAGAAGCCAATTGTTTAATAGCACTGCAAAGCCAGAACAGTGCTATCTCTATGAGTTAGAAGTTGATACAAGGATTTCCGACCAAAGAAAAACAGGTCAACTCAAATCTGTATTCCAGTCAACCTTGACCCAGGGACTCTCTTTGTTGGTCTTGAGCCAATCGACAATCTTCTGAAACTCTGAAGCGCCTTCTAAACTCACTTTCTTGTTCCAGAAACGGCGTCCGATCAAGTAGTTGTCACCAAGATCTTCCCAGGAATCAAAAGTTTTCTGCAACTTCTGAGCCACAGGCTTAATGCGCTTCCAAGCCTCTTCCTCACTCATATAACCAGCCAGAGCGCCCCATCGACATAGATGTATGTAGCGAATCATATCCCAGCCAACCAAAGATTTTTTGCCCAGCTTGTCACCATATTTTGCCACCACTGTGCGCCGGTCAAGAAGTTTCTCACGCCCATAAGTTTCACTATGCCGCTTCAAGAGTTCATCAAAGGCTTTGTCCGGATCGGACGACTTTAGCGCGGTCGCAATTTCATCAAAGAGCGCGCGGTTGCCACCATCTTCAAGATATTTCAAATTTTTCAGCAAATCATCCCGGGAGTTTACGCTCCAGCCATTGACTCGCAAAGACCTTTTCTCTGCCTCAATGTTTTTCTTGGTCGGAATGTCCGGCATCAAGATATCATGGCGATGTTCGTTCATGTGGTCCAGTAGTGCGCAGCATCCGATCGGAAAAAGCTCGGCGTCGGAGAGATTGCCATGCTCCATCAAATATTCGTGCTTGAACAAGGCATCTCTGGCGTAACTCTTCTCAGGAGCCAACTCAACCGCTCGCTTCAAATCGCGCAGAGCATCGTCATGCTTGCCAAGCTCATCATAAGAATTAGCTCTTTTCACATAGAAGTAATACTGCTTAGGTCGCAGAGTCAAAGCCTGGGTGTAGTGGTCAATCGCTTTCCTGAAATTTTCATTCTCAGAATAAATATTTCCCATCAGGTAATGGGCGTTTGCATAAGTTGGTTCATAGTCGAGAGCAGCTCGTAGCGCAATCAGAGCCTTTTTATTCTCACCCATGCGCCAAAATGCAACCCCTCTATAGTAATGCGGATTAACATACTCACCATCACGAATAACCGACTCGGTCGCGTCTTTCAAAGCTAGATCGTCTTTGTAAATATCGAGGTATGCACTGGAGCGGTCGTTCCAATTGGCAGCATTCCAGGGCTCCAGTTCTATCGCCCTTGAATAGTCCGCAATCTCTTTATCGTACTGCTTTAATTTGCCGTACAAGTTGCCTCGGTCGTTCAAAACCCCTGTGTGCTCAGGGTTGAGACTGTAGGCGATGTTGTACTCAGCGAGCGCTTCTTCGTACTTGCCCAGGCTATCTAAATTACAGGCGACACCGTAATGGGCATTGGCATCTTTGTCATCTTTCAATAAAACAGACTTGTACTCTCGCATCGACTCTTCATGCTTAGCTTGTTGAAAGAGCTGCCAGGCATGCTCGTTGGTCGGATTTTCAACCGGAACAAAAGATGCGTCAGAGCCGGAACCTTGCGCTCCCTGACCGCAGGAAACAGCCAGAAGCGCTATCAAAACAATGCTATATCTGGTTCTATCAACAACACGTTCGATACGACCCATTCATTTCTCCAGGAATTAAAACTGCGGTAGTCTTTTTATGATATCTTGGAAGAGCTTACAAGAACATTAGACTTTTGGATAGCCGGGACAAAACAGGCAAGATGCGACTTTTTCACAAGGCGATGAGAGAGCCCTTTTTACTGAGGGACAAAACCCCGATTATAGCTGCAGGGACGATTGCAGCATGCATAGCTCTAACGTCGGGCAATCTTGCCGATGCTAGAGAAAACTTTGACGATTGGGATCCGAATGTTCCGGTAGCACTTGATGATGCTAACCAGAAGAGGCTGCCTCTTCCGGGCTTCAAAAAGTTCACCGCTCTATTCGACGACTTGTCTAAGCCTGTAAGAGCTAATCCCAAAGATGTACGATATTTACTGGAGCGTGCCAGCTGGCTCATGGGATACGGGCTCTACGAGGAGGCAATTCTAGATCTAAAGAAAGCGCAAAAGTATGCCCGCAAAGGTGACGAAGGCGTGGCAATAAGACTTGCGCAATGTCACTTCTGCCTGCAAGATTATCAGCAAACACTCTGGTTGGCACGCCAGATATTGGCTCGCAATCCAAGAAACGCATCTGGTCTTGCGGTCAAAGCCCTGGGACTCATAGAAAAACCTGATCGCGCCCTTTCCGAGTGCGACAAAGCAATCAAAATCAACGACAAAGCCGGCTGGTTTTATCTGGTTAGAGCAAAGATAAACCAATATAACAACCAGAACTGGAGCCAGTCTCTCAAAGACAGCAACAGAGCCCTTCAACTCTCGCCGAACAGCTTGCCTGCAAGATTGAGTCGAGCTAGAGCCTATTTAAATCTCAAGAATTACAAAGCAGCCATAGACGACTGCAATACCATAATTGGTGCTGAACCGATGTACTTTGATGCTTACAAAGTACGGAGCAAAGCTTATGCCAAATCCGGCAAGAAGCAGCTATCTACGGTAGATAGATACTTGTACAAAACATGCCTGAAAAGAATGAAGCAAGTGGTAAAGGAAAATCAATCGTGAAGCGCAAAAGGAAATCTGCAAATCGCATAGGCTTGCGAGCAAGGGCAGTATCATCATTGATACTAACCGCGATCTTCATGTCGCCGCTGGCAGCGATGGCAAAGCTGCCAAACGAAACTTACGTCGGCTCCATATCGTGGTCTCCAGATGGAAAGAGATTAGTCATCGGCTACAAGAAGCATACCGCCGCCATTGTCAAAGCGAATACCGGTGAAGTCTTGCTGGAACTCAATCCGGACAAAGACATCCAGAAACCTGTAGACAAAAGATTCTCTGTCAAAGCAGACACCAATATGGCAAGAGACAACTGGAGCCCTGTCTCATGGTCTCCGGACGGCCGCTATGTGGCCGTTGCGCACTACCTAAACGTCTTCATCTTCGATAGCAAAAGCGGCAAGTTGGTAAAATCCAAAATCAGCAAACGGGCAAAAGATTTCGATCCGGAGCGGCGCTGGAATCCGATTTTACCTCAAAACGGCGCCACCACCAATGACGGCTGGAGAGAGTACAAGTCTTACGTCACCGGGTTGGACTGGAGCGGTGACGGTAAAAACCTGGCAATATCCGACGCTAATGGTGTCCACGTTGTGGATGTTGAAAGCGGCAAAGAGCTATACACTTACGAACCACTTCAACACAGGACCTTTGTGGTAAGTTGGTGCCGCGACAATTCAAAGCTTGCCACCATTAGCTTCAACTTCAATTCAGGAACTAAGTCTTTGCATATCTGGAACGCAAAAGACGGCAAGACCATCCGTGAATTAAAAGGCATCAAGCATCTAGCATGGTCCCCGGACAGCAAACATCTTGCATATGACAAACACAAAGGCATTGTCATTTATGATCCGGTCACCGACAAAGTAAGAAACACAATCACAACCAATGACGAGTTTCCGACCTTCTTCTGGTCACCGGACGGCAAATATCTTGCAGTCAGCGACCAGGACGAGATTGTCAAAATTGTCGATGCCCAAACAGGAAAGACCCAAACCAGTTATAAAACCGCCAAAGGCAGCTCCTTTGTCGACATCTTTCCGTCAGTATTCGCCTGGGCACCAGACGGAAAGAGCCTGGCCATAGGCATGGAAGATTTCGACCTGGAATTCTGGAAACCTTGACTAATAAAATGCAAGAAGAAGTAAGTCTTCGATAAATTCGCTGCGGAATGCTCTTATAGAAGCCGCCTACAGCTTAGCCGGGCAGTGGCAAATACTTGAAAAAGTCTTTCAAACTTAGTGCGAAAAATCCGCAGATAGCAAGAAAGACTACGACATTTACCGATATCTGGCTCATCTCGTACTTCTTAAATACCGACTTGAGAAACCTGTAATTGGCTATCGACAGAGGCACAGCAGCTAGAAGTCCCAATACAACCGCTAATATAAGATGCAGAGATGTGGTTATCTGACCACTGGTCACGCTGCCGTAAACAAAAAGAAAACAGAACCAGAGACTCCAGCCCCAAAGAATGAGAACCAGGGGAGTCATAAACAACCCCAGCTGCACAAACACTATATCTTTTAACCGATTTTCCATTGTCTTCATTGCTTAATAAGGATATGAATCTATTGTAGATGAAATTCCTGATCTTCCAACAAGTAAGCCTATTTTTCTTATCTGGTTCGAGTGTATCGGTCAGAAAAACAAAAGACTAGTCCTTTAGCTCACCGACGGCTTTCACTTAAGCCCGCTGCTAAGAACCAAGCTGGCAGAGCGCCCGGTCCACATAGTACTTGTGGCATTCCATAAAGGTCTCTTCCGTCACGTCATCCCTACCCAGGTCAACCCAACCATCGACCCACTCAGAAATCCTCAGAGACGGCCTGATTGCCGACATCAGTTCAAAGTATGGCAGATTGCCAAAATCCACCTCTGCCCCCATCCGCGCTTTGTATGTTTCCGTAAAATGCTCCATCGCATCTCGCCCGAAAACCCAGAGCAGGTCAAAGCGTGTAACCGCAATCTCGTAGAGAGGATCGCCCAGCTCTGCGTCCTCCCAATCGATGATGCCTGTAATCTCAGCCCCCTGCCATAAGACATTGCCAGGCCAAAAGTCTCCATGCAGCAAGACCGGCTTATTCAGACCGCTTAAAGGCAAGTTGTTCTCTATAATCCCCCTGAGTTCCGGCTCGCGCAGAAGCGGATCCAGCTTTTCAGGTCGTTTCGAAAATTTCTTTTCCAGGCGATCTTTCTGAACGGTCAGGAAACTATATTCGCCACCATCGCAAGGCAAAGCATGCAAAGCAGCCAGGGCGCCTGCCATCTTCTCCACATAGTCTCTTTTCTGCGCCACTGAATTTCCTGCGTCATACTTTGGACAGCCGTCTAGATACTCCAATACCATATATGGTTCTTTGAAAATATCCCCGCTCTCATCCAGAAGCACCGGCACAGGAGAGGAGACCGTGCTCTCTTTCAGCGCACCCAGCACTTTGAACTCATATGAAATAGCTTCCGGACTCTCAGCCAATACTCGCGCTCCGGCCTTACGCATGACAAGATGCCGAATTGTGCCTTCAGAGCCACGCATGTCAAAGGCGATCATAGATGCTGAGATGCCACCTAATAGCGGACGATGAGCCAATAACTCACCTCCTGCATCTATCTTCTTAACTACAGATTCAAGCCGCTCCATGCCCAATTGCCTCTGCTGATCGCTCTGCAAAAGTAGTAGAATAGCTTTCAAAATCTGTGGGGTCAACAAGATTACCATAGACGTTTCCCAGTAGTAATAAAACCGGAAGCCATACCATGCGCGTCACATTTCACGGAGCAGCCAGAGAAGTAACAGGTTCCTGTTATCTGCTGGAAACTGAAAACACCAGATTGCTGGTTGATTGCGGTATGTTCCAGGGACCCAAACGACTGGAGAGACTCAACCGAGTGCCCAGGGGTCTCACCCCCCAGAAAGTAGACGCGGTTCTTCTTACCCACGGTCATCTGGATCATTGCGGTCGTCTGCCGCTACTGAGCCGGTCGGGATACCGGGGACCTATTTATGCCACCCAGGGCACAATAGAAATCGCCTCCCTGATTCTTTATGATGCCGCCCATATTCAGCAAAGCGACACGAAGCGAGAGAATAGAAGGCGGGCTCGGGCAGGATTGCCGCCGGTTAAGCCACTCTATGAAGAATCTGATGTGGATCAGGTGATAAGACAATTTGTCCCGGTTGAATATGATGAAATCAATAATATTGAAAATGGTATCAAAGCCAGATTTGTGGAAGCGGGTCATATCCTGGGCTCTGCTTGCATTGAGCTATTTATCAAAGAACAAGATCAGAAACGAAAATTCGTATTCTCCGGCGACCTCGGTCAGTACGATGTCCCTTTGATGCGAGATCCTGCTGTTATAGACCAGGCAGATGTCGTGTTTATGGAATCGACCTATGGCAACCGTGACCACCGACCCCTGACGGACACGCTGTCAGAATTCAAAGATATTCTCTCTGCCGCAAGGGGCTGCAAAGGCAAAGTTCTCATCCCAACCTTTGCCGTGGGCAGAACCCAACAAATTCTCTATTACCTGGCTCGCGCTTTCAACGCTGGAGAAGTCCAGCCCATGCCGGTATATCTGGATAGTCCGATGGGCATCTCTGCCACCAATATCTATGCCAGACATGAAGAGATTATGGATGAAGAAGCTAAGGTGATAATAGAGAATGGGGAGATCAGGAAAGGAAACTTTCGTTTTAGAACCTGTGAAACCCTTGAAGAATCCCAGATGCTAAACAACATCGAAGGTCCCTGTGTCATCATGGCCGGTGCCGGAATGTGCAACGCGGGCAGAATTCTGCATCACTTCAAGCATAACCTATGGAAGGAAAACACTTTTGTGATAATGGTCGGCTACCAGGCTAAAGGCTCCCTGGGCAGACTTCTTCTTGATGGGGCCAAAAAAGTCAAAATATTTCGAGAGACTATCGCGGTCAATGCCACCGTTAATGGTGTCGGAGGCTTCAGCGCCCACGCTGGACAGACCCACTTACTCCGCTGGCTCGGCTCCATGGCCCAGAAAGAAGAAGGGCATAAACCAAAGGTGGTTTTGACCCATGGAGAGCCACAGCCGATAGATGACCTGAACTACAAAATCCAAAAGTCTTTCGGAATAGACTGCATTATCCCCAAACTCTCCGAAACGCTTGAGCTTTAAATGGATCTGGACAACGACTTTCAGGAGCTGCTTACCACTGTAAGGGTCTTCGAGAACTTTCAACGACCCTGGCTTATTGCTGGCGGGTGGGCTCTGGACCTCTTTCTCCAAAAGAGAACGAGAACGCACAAAGATATAGACATCGGCATCTTTCGAAAAGATCAGACTCACCTGAAGGAATATCTAAAAACCTGGAGATTGCAGAAAGTTGTCGACGGCAAGCTAGAAGACTGGAGTTCGGGAGAGAGCCTCGCCCTTCCGGTACACGAGATCCATGGGAAATCCAATTGTGGAACCACAAGCCTTGAAGTGCTACTGCAAGAGAGCGACAGGGAAAGATGGATCTTCCGAAGAGAGACGAGCATTACTAGAGATCTTGATTCGGCTCTATCGAAGATATCTGGCATCTCCTATCTCAGCCCTGAGATAGTACTTCTTTTTAAAGCCAAAAACACCCGACCGGTAGACGAAGAGGATTTCCTGGCGGCTCTCCCGCATCTATCTAACAACCAGAGAGCATGGCTGCAAAACGCCCTGGAAGTATGTCATCCAGAGCACCACTGGCTCGAAAAAATACAGACTTGAGCCCTGAAATTTCTCTTCTAAAAACTCCTCTTCAGACTGCGGTTAAGAAGCATCAACCAATTTAGACACGGCAAGACGAAAGGCTTCGCCCATCTTCCTCAAACTGGAGACCGGCGTCTTTTTGTTGGAACGGAAGAAACTATCATCGCTCTTCCTGAACTGGGAATCCCTAAACCTTTTTGCTTCGTATCCGTAAAATTCAACGGACCAACCCAAGAACGTGGTCGGATTTCTTCTCTCAGCTTTCATATCATCACCTCCTCACAAGTTTTTCTATCTAGAGGAGGGTTCAGCTGCCTGACGGCAATCATGCAGCTTGTATTGCCTCCTTTCTATTCACTCTAAACACCGACCTAACTACAATCCGAGCAGCAGCGCAGAGGTTAGCAGTATCGAATACAGTATCGCGAAGGACACATCTTCAGCATCCACTTGCAAAATATAGTTGTTCTTCATTTGCTTCACCTCCTTGGCTGTATCACATAGCCTGAGAATGCAACCGGTCCAGGGTCTCCTCGGCTCTGTGTGCTACAAACGGATTCTCGTCATCCATCAGCTTCTCCAGAACAATCTCGTCTGTATAAGGGTTTTCGGCCAGGGTAAATCTGACGGTCGGACTGTCATCGGTGGTCAGCGGTCTGACCGCCAGGTTTGACGCGTTGGGGTTGTCGGCCACAGCCATTCGCACATCCTTGCAGATATGTTTGGCCAACTTGTGCAAAACTTCATTGGAAGTATTTGAGTTAGCGGCGACTCGGCTCAATAGCTCAGTGTTTGAAGTATTGCTCGCGATGACTCGCAGTACTGATGGTGGTGTTTTCGAATCACTTGTGATTACCTTCATCAAACAGTCGTTATTCAATTCATCATGTTGCGCAGCTACGGACCTTATATATCGAATCGCTTCTCTTGCTTCCGCTATCCTAATTTCATTCATACCTAACCTCAGATTCCAGGGGCCGCGCATGAGCATTTGACGCGAAGCCCAAACATATTTACTTTCCTACGCAGCGTTTCCAATCCTTCCTTTATCGAGTTCCTTCGGACACTCCTTAACAACTTTCCATTGATCGTTTCTGCGGTTTGATTTTTGGTCACACTTCCAACATAGCGCAAGTTTCGTGAAAGGTACTTATGTTTTTGTATAGTCAAACTTATAAATCAGACACTTTTTGTAGATTATTGTGTGCTTTCCGGGGTTTTTCAAAAATATATGGGCAAGAATCAGCCTGACAATAAAATCTCAAAAAGCCGGGAGATTGATAGGCATCACCGGAAAAACGCTCACAATTACTAAGCTCAAAATTCATTCTTTCTCAGAAATGAAAATGACTCTCATTTTCAAGGTATCATCGATCCCCTTCTTATCCAATTAATGTCTGGTCCCTCAAGAGTGCTTCTACCACCCAAAATACGAACAAGCCAAAACCGACCCGGTGCCGAAAAGGCTGGGTCCGAACTTTTGTGGTCGATGAAAACTCCGAGCGAAGAGCTATATAAGGATATTAAAGGTATATCCCTGTCCAGCCATAGGAGCCCTGGGTCCTTTGCCGACTCAGAGACTTCAACCCGTTCTCCGTACAAGCTATCCGAGAATCTACTCAGTACCCTTGGATGGGAAATGCAGGATGAAGAGCGCTGGAATAAAGTATTCGGTCCCCGCGTAGCCGGAATTCTCTCATCCGCCAGCGGGATACCCGATCAAGAAGAGAATCTTCCGGAAGTCTTTCCAGGCGTTGTGATCGAAGAGCTTTCTTTGGAAAAGACCCAGTACAAACGTTTTCTAAAGACCCTCGAAATAAGAAGACGAGCGTCAAACAGCCGGTGGGACACCCGTCACGTGTCCAGGCTTTCATCTAATCTATTCTGGCCCTGGCTTTATGTGGAAAGACCTTATATCACCGCCCTGAATCCGGGCTTGTTCTACGGCTGGTCACCGCCGGAAGTAAAAGAAGCGGAACTGGACCAATCGGAAAAGATTCGTACCCTGGCGATGTCCAAACTGAGCCTGGAAGAAGTGCACTCTCTTCTGGAGATGGTTCATGCCGATTGGGGCAAAACTCTCAGAGCGAGATACGACCTTAAGTTTCTCACTCTAGCCAGAGAAATCATAAAGAAAGAGCGAGATAAAATAGATCCAGCCCAACTCCACTCGCTGATTTTTGAGCTGGAAGCTTTTGCCCACTATGCCTCTCTGGTTAGCTCCAATGAAGCTGTCTACACCGGTTTTTTCCAGGGACTCTGGGTTGAAATCGTCCGGGTACCGCTCCAAACTATTAGAGCTACTGAATTGTGCCAGACAGAAAGACTTCTGGATGAACTTCTCAATTTGTGTGAAGGCAGAACGGCACCGGTGGTCATAAACGAATATGGAAGCGTGGCGGATGGCAATCATCGCTTGACCGCCACTTGGCTCTGGAACTTGCTTTCTGCCACTAGAAACTGTGAGTGGTCACTCGCCAATGAGCAGTTTCAGAAGGCCGTCGGAGAATTTGTCAGACTGCGCAGGGAAAGTATGAGCCCGGTAACTGTGCACGAAATCCTCAGACATCTAGCCCTCATGCTGGACAATAGTAGGCACAAAGAACGGCTGGAAAATCACCTGAAGGCTAAATTCAGAGATAACTGTATTCAGTACCAGATAGAAAGCCTGCCTGCTGTCTACATCTCCACCTATAACAATGTGGCGGCAATAGCGGAAATCTATGACAAAGAAGAAAAGATTTTGCGCTTTGAACCTGGTATCTATGAAGCACTGCTCAGCTTAAAATCTAAAGTTTTGCCTGAACGGGCTTGCTACCACTTCGCAGACAGAGTGCCTCTTCCCTGGTTCGACTTGATTAGTTTCCCGGAAACCGAAATAACTTCAGATTCATTGAGCAATGGAGCTTGTTAATGCCTGAGAACGCCACTATAAAAAACGAAAAACTCTGCCTTAAGCCGGCATTGGACAGCGAGATTGAAGATTTCATTTTCGAAGCCAAGACATTGAACTCCCTTGTTTCAGCGATGGGCAGCCCTCTAAATTTGATGTTTCCCGGAAATATCAGAAAGAACCTGGACGATTTCAAAACCGTACTTGGAGAACTGGGTCTTCGCAACAGAATCTTCTTTGCCCACAAATGTAATCGCGCCGACTCCCTGGTCAAAGAGCTGGCGCTTACAGATGCCTCCATCGATGTCTCTTCGGCAGAAGAACTAAAACATGTCCTGGGCTGTGGATTTTCCGCCGATCGTATTCAAGCAACCGGGCCCAAAACCCGAGAGTTTCTAACCCTTGCCCTGCTCCATAATATCGTTTTGAGCATCGATAGCGCCGACGAGCTGGAGCAAATTATCGAGCTGAAAGAACGCCTCAATTGCCAGGCCAAAACTCGCATATTGCTAAGACTGAGCGGCTTCCAGGCGGAGCATGCTAATTTCAAGCCAAAAGCCAGCCGCTTCGGCATCCCGGTGGACAAAGCGGAGGACGTGCTTGAAACTCTTGAATCCAGGAGCGAATCTTTTGACCTGCTTGGATTTGCCTATCATATAGACACCGTCAGCATTCCGGAAAAAGCCCTCGCCTTCGAGAACTGCCTTGAGATGGTGGAGGTCGCCTATGACTACGGCTTTGAGCCCACGGTCATCAACATAGGCGGCGGGTTCAAAGTCAACTATCTAGCCGAGGAGAAAGACTGGAACGAGTACACCAGCGCCATAAAAGAAGCCGTCCTGGGAGAGAGAGAATCTCTAACATGGCAGAACGCTTCCTATGGACTGAGCGCCAGAAAAGGAGTACTCTCCGGCAGCCTCAACCTCTACAACTTCTATGATTCTTCCACCGGAGCCCAGTTCCTCAAAGAGCTTCTCAATCACAAGCTCTCTAATCAGAATAACGCCTCCATCGCCTCCATAGTCAGAGAAAATGGAATAGAGCTCTGGATAGAGCCGGGCAGATCGATGATCAGCCAGTGCGGCATCACCGTAGGTAGAGTCACCGGCAGGAAAGAGTCCAGTCTAGGTGACACGCTTATCATGCTGGAAATGAAGCGTCAGGATGTAAGCTTCCTGGACCAGGAACTCTTTGTCGATCCGATTATAGTCTCCCAGAGCCCCCGAAAAGAGACACCGGATGCGGAGCCTATCGCCGTGTTTTTTGCCGGAAACCTCTGCCTCGAAAGTGACCTGATTACCAAGAGAAAAGTATTCTTAAATCAGCTCCCCGAGCCAGGCGATCTGGCTATATTCGCCAACACTGCCGGATACTTTATGGACTTTAGCGCCAGCCATTCGATAATGCAACCGATAGCAGAAAAAGTCGCTGTCTACAAAGAGAAAGACGAATTCAAATGGTCCCTCGACAAAAATTACAATCCCCTCAACACCCTTGCCTGAAAATAATACTAGGAGAGATGGACAATGATAGTTAAGAACGCCACGGAATTGATAGGCAACACACCCATGCTGGAGATCGATCCGTCAATTCATGGACTGAAAAATATCAATCTATTCGCCAAGCTTGAGCTTCTCAATCCTTTTGGCTCGGTCAAAGACAAAACCGCCTGGAACATGCTACGCCATGAGATTGACGGTATAAAAGAACGAGGACAGACGGTTATAGAAGCCTCCAGCGGCAATACCGCTAAAGCCATGCAGATGATTTGCGCCATGAACGACATCCCTTTCAAAATCGTCACCAACCGAGTAAGAGTGCGGGAGGTAAAAGAGGTCCTACAACTACTCGGCACCGAGATAGAGGAGTTGCCCGGTCAGTCCCAGTGCCTGGACCCCACCGACCCCAACGACCCGCTCTTTGTGGTCGAAAAGATTATGAGCCAGGAGCCTGACAAATACTTCCACACCTCCCAGTACACTAATATAAAAAACCTGGAAGCCCATGTGGAGATGACCGGCAAAGAGATTGCAGGGGATCTCGATAAAGTCGACTACTTCATCGGAGGCCTGGGAACCACCGGTTCCACCAGGGGCACCGGCGAATATCTAAAAGCCCATAACAGCCCCAATTTGCAAAGCATCGGGGTAGTCTGTGTCAAAGGCGGTCTTATCCCGGGCATCAGAAACTCCGATGAGATGCACGAAGTGGGACTCTTTGAAAAAGAGTTTTATGACGAAATAGTCGAAGTCAGCATCGACGAAGCGATAGACTCGATGCTAGCTCTCATCAAATCTTGTGGCGTGCTCTCCGGCCCCACCGGCGGCTCCAGCATGGCAGGCGCGCTCAAATATCTCCGCACCATAGATGACACCTTAACAGAAAAGAAAAATGCTGTATTTCTAGTATGTGACCGGGCCGAATGGTACCTATCTTACATGCAAAAATACAGACCGGAGCTTTTCGGCCTCACCCGGAAAAATTCGGCACTCACTGAAATATCCCAGGAAAGACTCCAGGAAGCACCGGCTAAGAGCCCTGACGATGCGGAAGCCTGGCTCGCCCAGGAAGACGCGCCCCTGGTCATAGACCTGAGAGGCAGCCTCGCTTTCAAAGGTTCGCATATAGGCGGCTCCATCAATATTCCCCAGGAATCCTTTGAAGAGATCTGTGAAAACGGTGTCCCCATAGCCGAAGGCAGAAAAGTGCTCTTCGTCTGCCCTGTCGGCGATCAGTCGAGAAAGTTCGCCTCCTACTTCAGCGACCTTGGCTATGAATGCGCCAGCCTGGACGGTGGTTTTGTCGCCTGGAGAGATCAGGGCAAAGAGACCGTAAAAGGCAAAAGAACCAGATCAAGGAAGCGCAAGACCCTGGTCAGCTCCGGCTCCGGCGCATAACCACAGTAAATTCTGAGCGCCAAGAAGAGAACAAAAATGAACAACCTGTCCCTACTAGTGTCCACCACATACATCGAAGATGCCACCCTAAATCCGGAGGCTATTCGAAAACAATTCCCTGTTGTCGCAGGCAATGAAGAGACGCTTTTTTTCGACAATGCCTCCACCAGCCAGACACCGACTCCGGTCATAGACTGCATACGCTCCTTTTATGAAAGTGAATGTAGCAACGTGGCCCGGGCAAGCTACTCCAGGGCGACGGCGCTCTCGGCAAAAGTGGAATCAGCAAGAGTCAAGGTGGCAGAATTTCTAAACGCCGACAAAGATGACATAGCCTTCACTGGCGGTGCCACAGAGAGCCTCAACATGGTGGCGATGAGCTGGGGAATGCACAACCTGGAAGATGGCGACGAGATAATGATCTGCCATGAAGACCATCATTCGGCAGTATATCCCTGGCTCAATCTAAAAGAGACCCTCTCTCGCTTCGGCAAAGAGATAAAGCTGGTTGACTTTGACCTCCATCCTTCAGGCGTCTATGACTGGCAGGACATAAAAAACAAACTCTCTTCCAAAACACGCCTGATAGCGCTTTCTCATATCCATCATCTCTACGGCATGGAGATGGATATCGCCGAGATAAAAGCAATTCTGCCGGAGAATGTACTGGTAGCCTTGGACGCTAGCCAGAGCGCTGGACACATAAAGATTGACGTACAAACCCTGGGAGCAGACTTTGTCTCCTTTTCGGGACACAAGATGTACGCCGCCAATGGTGTGGGCATACTCTACTCGAAGAAAGAAGTCAGAGAGACGATGTGGCCCGCCCGAGCCGGCTCCAAGACCGCATTCAAAAATAATGCCGATGAACTAAAGCTTACATCATCCAGATTAGCAAGCATAATAGAATGCGGGACTCTCAATATTCCCGGCATCCTATCAATGACGCCTGCCATAGATTTCATCAATTCGGTAAGCCTGGAGAAGATGGAGAGCTATATTTCGGACTTGACCCGCCATCTCCTGGCGAAACTAAAAGAATTACCCGGCATAGAGTTCGCTCCCGGCATCGGCATATGCGGTTGCACCAAAGGTTTCGGCATCATCTCCTTTAAATTCAAGAATATGGAATCATCCGACCTGGCGGCTTTTCTAGATTCTGAAGATATCGAGGTGCGTGCCGGAGATCATTGCCGGGGGCTAAAAGAAGACGGCGACGACTACATAAGAGTAAGCCTGCAAATTTATAACACGGTTGAAGAGATAGACTACTTCGCGGAGGTCCTGGAAGATGCTTGTCACTAAAGAAAGGCTTTTGATTAGAATCAGAGCTGCCGAGGCGCGTGACGCTGCTCGCATAAAAGAGATTTATGAGAGTGTTTTCGGTGTCGAGGGCGTTAAAGCACCTGGTCACGAAGCCTACCCAGCCCCCGATATGTTCAGCGAACAAGGAGTCTTGAGAGTCATAGAAGACCCCCTTAGAGAGCTACTTGTCATAGACAAAGAAGACACTATTGCCGGTGGCATGGTCATTCACAGGCTTGGTCCCTACCATGTCGAGTTTGCTTGCGTGGCGATAGCTCCGGAGTTTAGAGGACTGGGACTGAGCCCCAAGATGCTC
>JAUIJG010000388.1 GCA_030431355.1 bacterium | reverse complement strand
AGTAGCACTGTAAACCACTAAAACCAGGAGCAAAACTCCAGGAAATAGACAGTAGGTAACGTTGTCGAACAGGCCGGCAAGTGATGCATCTTCCGCCACCACCCCCTGAGCGTAAGACAGATAAGAGTACATCACAACAGCAAATCCAGAGAGGATTATAGTCAGGTCAATACTTCTTGCCACTAGACGCCTGAGCATCATCCGCTGCCAGGTCAAAACTTCTTCTTGCGCGACACCCCCTAGCTCCTGGGTTCGCCGAGCTTTCGACTTCGCCTTTTCGAAAGCGGTCTCCTGAACAGTGCTGGTGAAATAAGCCCCACAAGCTTCACAGGTCAAACGGCCAAATTTTGAGGTCTCGCCGCAATCCTGGCAAAGAAGCCCAGTGGGTCGAGAACTTTCGCTACGGGCAACAGAACTTTCAGGAGCTGCCAGCACTTTGTATGAGCCACTTTCATCGGAAGGGGGCCTCTTCACCTTCATTCCGTATGAGGCATTACTATCCAGGGTCAATCGACGGGTCTGCATTGCGTTCATGTCCATACCGGGATCAATAGCCGGCATATCCTTAACTGTTTTCTTCAAGGATCCAATCGGACCAGAGCCCGCCGACCTGGGACGAGAAGCAGCAGTATCGAAGGGCTTCAAGCCAGAACCAGAACTTACGCTGGCTCTAATATTATCTGCAAGATTACCTTCTTTTTTAGCGGCTGCGTCTGCTGCTGCAGCCCGGGCCGCGGGGTCCATGCCACCCATCAACTTATCTGTCATTTAAAAATCTCTTTTCACCGAATACGATGTTGCAATTTCTTGAATTCCATCATAAGTGCACTTTTGAGAATGCCTCGACGAAATAAACATTCCTTAATATCTCTTGGCAAGCCTGCCTGAGCCCCTTTATTGCAGCAGCTTCAGAGCAATTCAGAAACAATCCGACCTGCGTGGTAATTCGAAGAAAGTAAAAGAGAGAACTGATTATAAGTACCTTGTCTGCCAATATTGGACGCCGAAAAGTCCATCACCAGGACGGAGGGCTCTAGGATTACGCTCTAAAATCATTTTACTACTAGCTATAGTTGTTTTTCTTCCAAAGAAAAAGGGGATGAGAAACATCCCCTTTGAGTCTATTGGTTACTTATATTCGAAGAACTAAGACACCACTATTTAGTCTTGCGACTTCTTCTTCTTGCAGTTCTTACACTGGCAGCTCTTGCCCGCGCAATCCTTGCACTTGCAAGAGCCGGAGCATGCCTCATCCTTCTCGACTTTCAAGCGTTTCTTGATAGCCGCGAGCTTTTTCCTATCTTCACAAGCGAAGTAAACCGCTTCGGAAGAACGCTCTCTTCCAGCAAGGGCTCCGCCGGAAGAGGAAGGATTGGAGGCGCAATCTTTCTGGATTTTGAGATCACTTACTGTGCTCATCCCCTTATATAACTCCTTTCCTTATTTTTCTGATATGCCATCAGCCCACAAAGAGCTGAAGCCACTCAAGAGGGGTTGCACCATTAATTTCGAGGGCGAAGAACATAGCTGCCTTGGCAGCCAGAACGCTCGTGACAGGCAAGATCCGAACCCAGAAGGGCTTCTTCCGCCACCGGGCACGACGCTCTTCCTTCATCTTCGCTTCGCGCTGTCTCACCGCGAGACGGAAAGTCTCCTCCCTGTCTTCATTGGGGTCGAGGCCATGCTCAAGCAGGGCTGCTTCGGAACGCTTCCGGGACTCTTCCAGGTTATGGCGAATCTCGGCAATTGCGAGTTCGGCCTTGAGAGAGATTCTGTCATTGATAGAGGCGAGGGAATGCCTGGTGGCAGCCATGGTCTCGTCACCAATGACCTTCAGGCTCTTCTGAAGATCGGCTCTCACTTCGGCTCCCTTGCGGCGCATCTCCGCTTCAATCGCCTTGTAGCGAGGATTCTCCTCCACAAGCCGCTCGGCAAGGCTTTTTATCAGAACCGCCGTGCACCACTCCGCGCTGATGGTATTCAGACGGGCGTGATCGAGCAGCAACTCGAGTTCTTTTACATCTACTTTGAGCAGAGGAAACGGATTTGAAACACCATCAAAAGGCTGAAGCACGCTTACCCATTTGTAAGCCAGCACTTTTGCAATCTGGTCCCTGTATTCCGGATCTTCAATCCTGTCTTTGTAGATAGGAAGCTTGTGACGGGCCCACTTGGAGGGCCGGGGAGCTTGAAGCTTGCGCACCAGCATTCGCCGATAGCGAACATCATCAAGGCGGCTCTCATCAAACTCGATGGGCTTGGGTTTAATCGGTGAGGGAGTGACGAAGTCAAGCAGGTTGATTCGCTCGAAAGTTTCAATTCTATGCTTCCAGAGCGAATCAGACTTTGAAGCATTGGTGAGAACTTCAACAAAAAGCCGGTGGGACAGTTCAAGAACGGCCTCGGCGATTCTGTCCTTAGAGATCGTCGGGGTCATCATGGTGTTTTACTCCTAAGTTAGAGAGGGGTTTATGGGTCTATGGCAGATATCCTTTTCATTGCATATCCGGAAAAATTCTGGATCGGGAGAACTCGTCCGCATGCCTCAGTGTGCCATCGCCAAACCATTATGCTGGGGAGAACTTGCGGTTCTACACATGATGGTCGATTCGAGTTACTGGTTAAAAGAGATTGGCGACTTGGGCGATAACTGGGTGTGCGAGGAACTCCAAAAAACAATGAAAGACATTAGACCTGGAAGATTAGCCTCTCAGACCGCTGTTTTTCCAGAAATATCGGCACATTCGGACGATTTCGAATTATTTCGAACAACGCCTTAAAGCAAACCGGAAACGAAGAACTGACAAGCAGTTTGATCGATATCTACTAAAGTTGACCGTAATAGTGATCATACCCCACAATTAAAGATCTCAATAGATTCGAAATTATGAAACTATGATTCTTTCAGATTATTGTCAAGAGGACCTTGATTGTTCTCTCTTCGATTTATTTGCGAAGCTGGCTCAGCTTGCCATCTAGCAAGCTTTTTGAAAGCTTAGCTCAACTCAGGTAGTGACACTGTATTCAGTAGCGTAAAAAGCAAAAAGATATCCGCAAACATTCCAGTTGCCACCTCTTTTCTATCCATTTCAGTCCCTGTTCGACTGGTTATCTTGAACTTCGAGCATTATTCCGAATAGCTTTTATTTATCAGGCATATGCCTACAATATGCGATAAAAATATTCGATAATAATAAGGCCAAGAAGAAGAAATAGGTCGAATTCAACGGAAGAGTTTATTTCCATCTTGGAACCCCCTAAATTTGGGGTATGTAGAAAGTAGCAGCGTTGGGGTTAAAGCACTGTCCGATCAGGAGCAAAACGAAGAGAGCCTGAACAAGAAGGGTTCTAGAAACGAGAGCAAAGGTGGATTTGCTCTGCCTCCTGACGAGCTGATTTTAGGCAATAACCAACCCCAGCCGCGCCAAGTCGGTCCGCAGCAACCTCCACAACCTCCACAACCTCCACAAGCTCCAGCACCGCCAGGCAATACACCTTTCATCAACAATTCGGCACCACAGAATCTTCAATCGCCAGGAGTCCAGACCGGACCACCAGAGACACCCGCGCCAGTCCCGCCTGAACCTCCGCCTTTGCCGAGCAATCCATTTGAAGCACAGTTCACAGTAACTGCCCCCGAGCCATTTCAAAATTCTTCCAGCCAGACCGATAGTCAGGGAAAACCTAAATTCGTCCGGGTTCATTCCCGAAAGACCCACGACAATTTACCTGCCCAAACCCAGCCACCGCCGTTTCCAGCCTTGCCAGAACCCTCCACTGCGATCGGCTCGCCTCAGCAACCGCCATCGGCTACCGAGATTCCTGGTCCATCAGCCGACCAGGCCTGGAGTCCTACTTTCGAAGCTTCCGGCCCTTCTGCTACTTCCGCTCCTGCAGCTCCCATAAGCCCCGTAGCTCCCCAGAACCATCCTCAAGCCCCCATGCCCACTCCCGAGTTACCGAAGGAGCCGAACCAGACACCTGCCACTCAACAAGCCCCGACACCGGCTCCAACACCAGTTCCACAACCAACTCCAGCCCCTGGACCTCCACCCGTACCTGGACCAACACAGGCACAAGCACAAGCACCAACACAGGCACAGGCACATTCTGCTCCAATTCCCGGCCCTGGTCCCAATTCTGCCTCAGCTCTCAACCAGACTCCGGCACCACCTCCGGCTCCTGGTCCGAGAGCTTCACGAACAAGGATGCCACCACCACCGATTCCATCAAGTGGCGGACCGCTCCGGGGAAATCCGCCGCCCCTGCCTACCCCAGCGGTCAAGCAGCCACCACAACAGCCCGGCTTCCAACCAATTTCTGCGCCAGCCGACCAAGCTCCCCAGTTTGAATGGACAAAGACCAGCACGAATGTGGCTGGAGATGTAGCTTCCCAGCCATCTCAAAATGTAGAGGGAGGTGGAATACCGGAGAAGTCATTTAACGTAGATGATGCGGATAAGAAACAAGACTCCGGCGGTTTCCCGCTATACTCTTCCACAGATTGGCATAGACCCGATGCCGCCAGACAACTGATCGAGGAAGAGGCGGCTAATATACCGGATTCCTCCGCTTCTGCCAGCGCTCCAGATAAGACACCTCATCATCCCCCTCAGGAAACAGCCAGACCCACTTCATCCCCGCTACCGAAAGTGAAAAATTTCGGATCTTCAGCCCACAAGCGCGCTCTATCGGCTCCCCAGGAGCAACAAGAAGAAGCGCCTCGAGCACAATTCACCAAGATTGGGGCGGACGGACAGACCAGTTCTACTCCATCGACAAGTAGAGATCCTCAGACCCAACCGATGGATCCAAGGTTAATAGCTAAACAAACTTCTGATTCTCTGAAAGCAGTTAAGGCAGAAAGTGACAGTGTCATTCCTCCGACTCAAGACCCAGGCGGATTCGAAAAGACGCAGCCGCCGCCTGCGCCCCCCGAAGCACCGATTATTCCTGCAGGATCTGCCGGCCCTGGCGCGCCTATACCGCCTGTTCCGCCAGAAGCCCCTTTTCCGGAAAGTGCGAATGCTCAAAATAGAATTTTCGACATGGAAGGCCAGGAGATTTCTGA
>JAUIJG010000387.1 GCA_030431355.1 bacterium | reverse complement strand
TCAAAAATCTGCCACCGGGGATGAAGCCGGAAGATATCACCTGGAAAGACGGCAAGATCACCAGAATTGATTTCAGTTCGGTGATGCTTGATTCTTTAAGCCTGGAAGACCATGGGAATAAACAGAAACTTGGTGGTCTGGAGAAGTGGTGCCAGGAGAATCAGGAGCGAGTTCAGCCATATTTCCAACAGCTGCTCAAGACAGAGTACGTTGACGGCAAATATGATATTTGCGGCTACGGAGAGATGCCTGTCTCCCATGGCTGGGTGAATACAGAGAGTAAAGAGTTCGTGGCCAATTCTCCCGAGCGCCCCCGGGAGCCTGAAGGGGGCTGGAAGCATTTCAACTTGATTGAATACGACATGGACTACAAAGCGGTCAAGGATGAGTTTGGAAAGCTTGTGGGCTATGAAGTTACCCCGACCACAGAGTTCCGTGAGATTCATCCACTCTCTTATGACGACTGGATCGGAGAGACTGCTTTTGAGCAGAAAGGTAAGAGCACCTTTTATGAACTGGACAAACCGGTGGCGGTGCAAAACTCATCGGGGCAGATAGAGCTGGTGGCGGCAAAAGATTTGCCCCGCTGGAAGAGCTGGGAGCAGACCAAACATGTTGGCCATAAGGCGGTAATGTACAGCATGGATGCTTTGATGGTGGCATCGGCTATTCATACCGGTGGTGCTTCTCTGGCAGTGGCTAGAACCGGTGGACGACTTTTGGCTGAGAAGGCCGCTGTCAGATTGGGAACTTCGGTGGTGGGTCAGATGCCCCGCAATTACGCGCGCTGGCAGATGGCTAAGGCAGTTAGTCAGTTTGCCATCGGTGTCGGTGGCTTCACCCACAACCCCGGTGCCCAGGAGATTCCGGAGCTGGCCGCCCTTGGCCATGCCAGAAGTATGTATTTCCTTGGTCATGCCGGACTGTCACTCACCGGCATGTTGAGGGGACCGGCAGGACGTTTCCTCGCTTCCCGGGCACCAGCCACTTTAGAGCGACTCAATTCCGTTCGTAATACTTTTGGTGGTGGCGAGGAGCTGGCCCGTAACGCGCAGCTTATAGAAGAAGGATTGAAGATCTCCCACCCATTGATGCATCGAGCCGGGGAACTTGCCCATGGCGGTTTTTGGGCTAGTGAGCAGGCTTTTGTGGGAATGTTCCTTATGGAAGGGGGGCATTTTGTCCGGGGCTTCACCCACCCTGAGCGGCCCCAATCCGTGGTAGAAGCGGAAAAAGCTTATTTCGATTCTCTGGGACCCCTGGCACACAAGAGTGGTCTGGAAGGAGAAGGCTCGTCCGGTTCCGACTATCTTCTCGATCAAACTCGGGAAGATATGATGAGTCCGTCCGCCGAAGCCGATTGGACCGGACTGTACTTCGAGCGTTACGCCAGGACCCTTGGCATAAACGATCCTGCCAAGATGGAGCAGGTAGACAGCATAGTTGATGGTGTCAAAAAGTACATCGTTGATGATGCCGACCCTGCGGAAAGAGAGGCTTTTGTCAGGGACTTGATGAAGTTCTTCCGCTATGATGGCGACAAAATAGCTTCTTTACAGGACGGCAAGTTTAAAAGAGATATGCTGTCGGAGAAGCAGCTCCAGGAGAGATCGACCACCGATCCTGAGTTGGATCCTGACCTGAAAAGAGTCGCCGGTCTCGCTGCCCTTGTTCTCACCAGGGCCGGTTCCGAAGACGGCAAGATTCCTGAGATCCTGGCAGAAAGACAGGTTGATGTGGGCACCTACACGGAGAAGTATCGAGCCGGCGCCGGCAGGGGCGGTCGGCAGGGTCCGGTGCAATCTAGAAGCGTTGACGGACCGGACAATCTTGAGCAGCAGTTATCGGCCAAAGAGGTACTCTCCCTTATCGGAGACGACTTCATGGGCACCGAAGACAGTGCTCTGGGCGCCGACAAAGCAGCTGTTCTCTATGAAGCCGGTGTAGTATCAGGAGAACAACTGGGTAGCATCCTCACCGACCGGATAATGGATAAAGAGCTCACCGCCGAGGACCGCATGAAAGCGGTGGCTGACCTGGGTCGGGTGATAACTCGATTGAGATTGGAAGAGGTCGACCGCGCCACCAATATGTCGGCAGATCAGTATAAGATGGCTCGGGGCATGGCATTCGGGCTCTCTTCCGGCGATCTGACCCGGGAGTTGCAAAGCAATCTGGGTTTAGTAGATGATCCGGATGTGCGAGCCACCGCTGAGTTCATGCTCAACTATCTCAACAAGAGCCAGATAGATGGTAAGGATCAAGAGAGATTTAAAGAGGCTTTCTGGCGGGTGCCTCCGGGGGTTACCCATGATGATCTTTCTAAAATCCTGGAAGAAGATCTGATGCCACCGGCTAAAGATGCCGGATTCGCTGCCTGGGAGAGGCACTTAATCGCTGCCGAGACACTTGGCCGACGTGCCTGGGGAGAGAGAGGAGAAGAGGGCGATGACAAGAAAGCCCTGGATGCTTTCTTCAATTCCATGGGTCTGGGAGAAGATGGTCTCTCCCATGGTCATCCTATTATCGCCGCCCGGGCTTTCCGGGCACTCAGTCAGAAAGAGGCTGTGGGTAGTGATCTGATTCGTATGCAGCCGGAGTCCCAGAGAACTACCTATGAGAACAAACTTCGTAGTTCTTTCCTCTCTATCTGGCCTGTGCTCCGAGACGACCCGTCCAAACCCGATGGAGAAAGAGATCGCACCGCCGTCGCCCGGGCTGCTTATTTAAGTGATGCCTCTTCCTATCTTTCAAGCCATGATGTTCCTGCTTTTCATAAAGCTGGGATCCAGAGACATTTGTTGAACACTTTGTCCGGCACCGCAGGTAGTGGACCTGATCCATATATGGAGGTGCGTGTCGCTGCTCTAGAAGGGCTTTCTAAAGTGTCTCCCCGCTCCGATGAAACCGCTGTCGGTGCTATAGTTGCCAGGTTGGATGTGGAGAACGAGCCCAGCGAGGCTGTGCGTCTTGCTGCTCTCGATGCCCTGGAGCGGGTTGAGCCCAGGGGTTACAAGCGGGTTGAACATCTACAGGACTTGATCCCCCGAGAAGATGATCCGGTGGTTGCCACCCGACTGGCTAAGTACAATCGGCCCGGTGGCTCTATCCTTGACCGGAGCAGCGCAGTCAGTCTTGAAGCGCAAGCAGAGTTGATTAGAGTTCAGAATCAGTTGAAGCTGAATCCGGAGGAGGCCGACCAGTATCTCAGCCGAAACTACGGGATGCTCCTTGCCAAAGACAACCTGCTCAAGTATGCTCCCCATCGCTCCCAGCAGTACAACCGTATGCATGAAGCGAACGAGTATTTCAAACATAGTGTCCACCGCTCCATGGTCACCCTTGAGATGTTCGCCCAGAACTGGGCACACCAGAATTATTCCCGGGAACTATCCGGGCTTTTGAAGCTCGCTTCCGGGGACAACGATTCCCTGGCGGGCAGAGTCGGCACCCAGTCTGTCGGTGGTGTTGAATTCAGTGCCGAGGAAGGAGCCATTCTTGCCCTGGGAAGCTTGTTGCGAAACGGTAGCCAGATGGGCGAAATCTTTCATCGCCGCCGTCTCTCCGACGAGAACAATGCCCACGATAATGCCCGCTTCAGAGACTACAGCGAAGCAGAGTTGAGGCAGCGCCGGTCAGATACTCTGAGTATAAGGGTGAAGCAGAGTCAGGGGAACCTGACCGCCTTTGAAAGCGATCCCTGGGAGGGCACCGAGCTTAAGATCGCAAAAGCCATGACCGCTTTGAGCACCAGAAGTGCCGATTCAGTCAACCTGGAACTTCTCAGAAAACAGATGATGATTGCCTTACAGGAGCCTGGTAACGAGAACCAGATCTCTCCTTCCAAAGCCTTGCCTGAGACAAGGATAGAGCTGCTGAACGGGCTTGACCGGATGATCTCCCAGGAGGGCTTTGATCCGGAGGTGAAGAGCGATGTTGTGGAGGATATAGCCCGAAATCTCTCGGTCATGGATCTATCCAGGGAAGGAAAAGACAAAGTCGCCCTGGCCATGCTGGATTTCATAGACAAACATGCGCCTTCCAGTTTCTACAAATTCTCACCGGAATCGGCAGCGGTGCGGACCGCTCTGACCGCCCGGGGAGACGAAGATAGTTATAGAACTCCGGATAGCGTTCGTCTGAGAGCCCAGGAGATTTTCTCCAGGAGATGGGACAGTGTCTTTGAAGTGGCAAGAAGTATTGAGCCGGATCCCTCCCGGTTGAGTGCCCACAAAAGGGCGGAGTTACTGCCGACTGATCTTGAGAGTTTGTATACCGATGCCAGATATGACGGCAAAGATGAGCGGATAGATGACGCGGTTCGGCAGATCATCGCCTCCACCAGGGGACATAAAGTAGCTTACGATGACCCGGTGCACCAGCAACTATCCGAGTTTATATACAACCCGGATTTTGATGAGAAGATCACTCTGGCCGCTGCCTATGCCCTGCAACAGGGGGGCGATCATTATGTCGCCACCCGCGGCCTGGTGGATCTGATCAACAGGTCGGACAATGCCACCTTCAGGCAAGAAGCTGCTTCTCTTCTCACTGACAATGTGGAAAAAGAGGAGGCATACAGACTGCTGGAGAGGTCAGATTCCATGCTCGACCAGGAGCTTGTCACCGAGCTTGAGCGTTTGAAAGTCTCCGTGGAGGGCGATGCCGAGTCAGGATCGGCAAGTACTCTTGATCTGGTTAGAGCTGCCAATGGATTTATCGCAGAGAATTTAGATAAGCCTGAATCAGATCGATTGAAGAGTGTACTTGCCCGGGTTGGTGAACACTATAGCGCCACCGGGGATATCTTAAGCCACTACCGGGAGAGAGAACGGGCCACCAGCGCTTATGAGTTGGCTCTGGAAGCATATGGCATTGAGCCTGATAGTATCAAAGACAATGCCAGCTTTGTTACCAGAAACTACTATCGACCCTATCGGAATGAAGAAGGCGAGCTGGTCAGAGGTAAGGTGACACGAACAGAGCACGAGATAAGAAGTTCGGAGGAGACGATTTCGGCCAGGCGTGACGCGCTTATTAAAAGGCATGATGATACCGGTACTTTGCCGGCG
>JAUIJG010000386.1 GCA_030431355.1 bacterium | reverse complement strand
GCACGAACGAGATTATGAAAGAAATTATCGGACGCAAACTTTAAGGATTCTTTAAGCATGACTGACAGCAATACTGATAACAACAATGATTTCCCTGAAGGCCAACGAAGCTTATTCATCTATTACCCACGGGGCACCAGTACTCTGACAAGTGAAATCCAAAAAGTACTGGAAGTTTTAATCGCGACTTACGGCGCACGAGAAATCGCGGCATCAAAACAAGTGTGGGAAAAGCAAAAATTCCTGCAACTTTTGCATAAGAGTGCGAAAAACAAAATACTTGTAAGGCGAGATTTGGAATTTGAGAAAGATACAACTTCGAATTTACCTTTGCCAAGAGTCACCCTTCTAATGCCTTGGGATCGGACTCCGGTTCCGTTTCAAATTGAGCACATGGAGAGACCAATGCACGTAATTGTCGTGCCGGACGATATTAGAACTGCATACGAACACAAAAGTCTCGTCGATAGCGGCGATGATATCGGAAGAATTGTCCAGAATTAGCTGGTCGCGCTCCCTTGTCCGGGCAAGAGCGTCTGCCATCTTTCGGAAAGTTCTATCCAGTTGGGAGACCTCATCGTTACCTTCCAGGTCCGGCAATAGAGGCTTGTCCAGGGCCAGTCGGTTTGTATTTTCAGCCACCGCTGCCAGTCTCTCCAGGAGAACACGGTTGATCAGAAAACAGAGTGAGACGGTTAGAAGTATGCTTGCCGCAAGAGCAGCAAGAAGGAGAAGATTCATCTTCCAGAACAACTCCTTTTCTCTTTTCTCTTTCACCTCCACTATTACGGCTCTATCTTTGATGCTCTTATTCGCTTCCGCAATCAAGTTGTGCAGAAGATTGTAGTGCATCATCTGTTTCTTCAGTAGCTTTTCATCCATGCCGTGAACCGGCAGTGGGAAGCGTCGGTCAACCTGTTGTTTTTTCTTGTCTATCTCTTCAATCTTGAACCCTGCTTTTACACCCATTTGTCCAAGTTTGTTTGAGATTTTGTAGGTCCTGGCGTACAACTGATTTATCTCCTTTTGGGAGATCTTGTTTCCGTCACTGAACGTAGTGAGAAAGCGGATATAGTCTCGCATCATGATTCCCAGCATGCCGGCATAGAGGGATACTATTTTGCTGACTTCTTTTCTCTCTACTCTGGCTTTGTCTATTTCGCCCAGAAGATGTATGGAAGTCCCGATTACTGCTATCTCAAAAAACACCGGGATGCACAGAATAAGTGCTACTTTGAATGCTATCGAACCGCCGAAATTCAATCTTCTTCCTCTATTTCGCAGATAGGCAGAATCAGGTTGTAGACAGGCTGACCTTTGGCGGTCCAGGATGTGAGGAGGTCGCCTTTGAGCTTGTTCAGGATCTCCCCGGTCAGACCAAGGGATATCTCCCAGCTGATCCTCTTGCTTTCATCGCTCTCCTTGCTGTTTCCAGGAGCGGTAGATTCGATTTTGAAAATAACCGTCGGCTTCTTGAAGCTTATCTCTATGAGGATTTTTCCTTCGCCGCTGGAGAGTCTCAAATGACGAATCAAGGCAAGCACCACCCGGGGGAAATAATCTTCATCCAGGATTAAAGAGACATTGGATGCACTGATTGTGATATCACAGGGGATGTTCTCATCATCCAGGCGCTTTTCCAGTAAGGTTTTGGCCTTTTCTATGCTGACCAGAGCAAGATTAAGACTGATTCGGTCTTGTTGAATTCTCATCAGGTCAATCAGATCGTTTGTGGTGGAGACCACGTGTTCCACTGATTTGTTCACTTTAGAAAGTTCATTTCGAGCTTTAGAATCGAGGCTGTCGTCTTTTAAAAGTGTATCCAGGGATAGTGTAGCAGTGGTCAGGGGGCTTCTCAGGTCGTGACTTACCATGGCAAGAAGCTCTTGTCTTTTGGTTTCCGCCTCTTTCCTGTTCCTTGAGTCATGGATGACCGCAATAAACAGGGATTCCTCTTCCGTCCATTTTACCGACCACAATGACGGAATCTCGGTGCCGTCGGCTGCCACGGTTGTATTCTCGAATTTAGCCACCGTATTTGATTCTCTGGCTCTGTCCAGCATGTTCAAAGTTTCAACCTGGGAGTCGCTACCCAGAATCTCTGATATGTGACTATTTAATAGGTGTTCTTCTTCAATCTGCCAAACCAGTTCGCATGCTTTGCTCACTTTCTGAAAACAATAATTCTCATCGATGGCAGCGATTATGTCCGAGGAGTTATCGAGGATCAACTGGTCTTTTTCGCGGGCGTTGGCCAGGGTCTGGGCCATGGTGCGAAAAGTCTTGTCCAGTTGGGCTACTTCATCATCCCCCCTCAACATCTCCAGTAGCGGTTTATCCATCGCCAGTCTTCTGGTGTTTTCACTTACAGTGGCAAGCCGGTCGAGAAGAAGGCGATTGATAATAAAACAGAGACCCAGGGTAAGAAGCAGGCTGGTCACCAGGGCGGCAATCAGGAGCACGTTCATTTTCCAGAACAGCTCTCTCTCCTTTTGTTCTCTTTCCTGGAGGACGTTAGCTCTTTTGTGTATGCTGCGGTCCACGGCCAGGACCACATTGGCCAGGAGATCCTGGCGAGCTACCTGCTCCTTTAGAAGTTTTTCGTCGAATCCGTAGGTGGCTTTCGGATATCTCCTGTGGGCTTCCATGCCCATGTCATTGATCTCTTTAAAGTCGAACCCGGCGTTTTTCCAAGCCACCGTAAGTTTTTCCGTGGCATCATAAGTGCTCTGATAGATCTGGTTGCATTTCTGTCTGCTCAAAGTCTTGCCGGAGCTAAAGACAGTGAAGAAGCGAATATGGTCCCTCATTATGACGGCCAGGGTGCTGGCATATAGAGCGATAATGTTGCTTACTTTTTTTCTTTCCTGCCTTGCCGAATCTATTTCATTCAGAAGGTGCATGGAGCTTGCGATTACGGTGACTTCGAAAATCACCGGAATACAGAGCATGAACGCCACTTTGGCCGCTACGGAACCGGTCAGTCTCACGCGGACCTGCCTCTGGGAAGGTGAAACCAAAAAGTGGTTCCGGTTTTTCCATCGCTCATGACACCAATTCTGCCACCATGATTTTCCACAATATTCTGGGCGCTGTACAATCCGAGACCGGAGCCTTTCCCTTCTCTCGATTCGTGTACTTTAGGCTGGTAATATCGTTGGAAGAGTTTGCTCTGTGCGTTCAAGGGGATCCCCGGTCCCTGGTCTTCCACCTCAAAGACAACGGTCTCATCGTCCTTTGTCAGATAGCCGGCTCTTACTTTGATGATCGCTTCTGTCTCAGAATCTTTTCGGGAGACTTTGATAGCGTTGGATAAAAGATTTATGAGCACTCGCTCTATTTGGGAGCTATCCACATAAATCTGAATATCCTCCACCGAATCTTCTATGGCAATATTTTTGTCTTTCAAAAGTGCTTCCACGGCGGAGACTGCATTGCTTACCAGTCTCTTTGTCGTGGTCGTCTCCTTTGTCAATACCAGCTCTTTCGAACGGGAAGATATTGCTTCGTTTAGTTTATCCAGCATGGGAAGAAGCCTGGCCAGATTGCTGTCCAAATGTTTGATCTTGTTGTTGTCCTGAAGTCCCCGTTTTTTGAGGTTGTCCACGGTTTTATGGGCGTTTTCGAGGTTCCTTTTCAGGTCGGAGGCCAGTATTGTTCTCAAGTCTTTACTGAGACGTTCCGTTTTTCTTTCATAGTCTATGTTGTTGACCGTGCAGAAAAGAATCTCGTCTTTCTTCGACCACCTCACGGACCAGACCACATCGATGCTATGGCCCGAAGCCGTCAAAATTCCGGATTCGAAGGAGCCGTAAGACTCTCTTTTTCTAATGTCGGAAAGTTGCTTTTCTACGGTGCTCTTCTCTTCATCCGGTATCAACTTCAGAACATCTGCGTTCAGAAATCCGGACTTCCTGAATCCGGTGTTCTCTTCAATTGCGTCGTTTAGCATCGTGATTTTGTTCTTTTCGTCGATGGTTAGCACGATGTCGGCAGTATTTTCATAAATTGCGTTTTCCAGTCTTCGATTTTTTTCCACTTCGTCTGCCATGGTTTCGAAGGCGCGACTGAGGGCTCCCAACTCGTCATCGGATTCGAAGGCCGGCTCCAGGCGTTTTCCCAGGGCTAATTGTCTGGCCCTGTTGTTCAATTCTTTAAGAGGGACACTGAGAAGTCGATGAAATGCCGCCACTCCCAGTGCCGCGACCAAAAGACTTATTCCCAGGGCGCACCAGAGGATGGTGTGGATCACGTTTCGGACATAGGAATCTGTTTTAGATAACTCTTCTCGATGTTCCTTAATTTCATCCAGGACGAAATTAGCCGACTCTTCAATGCCCATGATGCAGTCTTTCAGGGTGAGAACCTTGCTGATGTCTTTTCTGGTGTCTTTGGTGGTTTTGAATTTTTGCACCAGGTGAAAGAGTTCGCGACTGTTTTTACAAAGGGCTTCTATAGATTTCTGGTAATCGGGATGCTGTCTGCCCACCTCTTCCAGATCCGCTATCTCTCTGAAAACTGTCTTGGAATCAGACTGTTTGAAAGGGTCTTCGAATCTTAAGTCTTTTATGCTGTAGGCAATGGCCAGGGTGAGCAGCTCCAGTGATGATACCATCACCGGTGAGATTTTCGAGGTGACCGTTATGGAATCCGTTTCCAGGGCTCTCTCTTGTTCCGCCACATTGATCAATAGAAAACAACTTGAAAACAATGCCAGCTCAAAAGAAAGCGGGATCGCTACGATAATCAATAGATTTCTAGTAAGTCTGTTCTTCATTCCAGAGTGAGGATAGTAATCGTTCTCTCGTTCGGATTCAAAGAACATTATATAAAATAAGCGCCCCATGCAAGCATGAAGCACTTATTTCTTCCCTACAACGTTATTTTGTGGATAAAAAATCTATTTTGCTATTTCTTGCTTTTCACATCCGGACTCATCCAGAAAGGTGGAGCATCCTCTTTCGGTGTTGGAACAGGATTGGAATCAGAATCAGTAGCCTTGTCAACCTGGGCATTGTTGCTTACCGCCGAATCGGATCTAGAGGAGCTGCTGCCGATGTCTTCCGATGCGCC
>JAUIJG010000385.1 GCA_030431355.1 bacterium | reverse complement strand
TCGTGAGAGCGCGGATGGGAAGTCGGAGACTAATTACTGGGATGGATATGAGTGGCGCTCAGGGACCAAGAGTGAGAATCAGGATGGCACCACATCGGTAACCTTCGAAGGGGAAGGCAAAGTCAAGCAGATTATTCGTGACGCCAGAAAAGGCGAGGGCGAGGATGGAGTCAGGAGTGACCGCGTCATAGTGGTTCTGAATGATGGTACTGTATTTGATGCTGATTGGTCAGCCCGTCAAATGACCAGATCCAGGGGCGAACAGAAGGTTGATCTCTTCGACTCCGGTGCCAGAAACGAAGATGGAAAGCCGATCTGGATGCATGGGCAACGACTTGATTCCGGGTTGGTCCGTTTCCAGCCCACTTCAGAAGCGGAGCAACAGGGTATCGCTTCTGGCCGGCTGCCCCTGGGCGTCGAATTTCATGAAGGTGGTTCCATAACTTCTCATTACGGTAATGGTGCTAAGGTGCGCTCGGATAGTCGCGGACGAATAGATAGAATCGACTACGCCGGAGGGGAGAACGTAACCGTGGAGAGAGATGGTTACGGCCAGGTGATGAGGTTCTCTGACCTGAATGGTAGAAACTATGAAAGAGAGAGACGATTGCCTGCATCGGCGGATGGAAAAGAGTTCACCCGGTGGAGCATTCTTGATGGGGAATCCAAAGGGGAGCACCTGGATGCGGCTCTCACCCTTGACCATGATGGCATGCTCTCTCTGGAGCAGGGCAATGAAGAGGCTCTCTCGATTGAGAGAAACGGTCGAATTATTACCAGAAAAGGTGATCAGATTGTTCAGGTCCGGGATTCGCAGGGACAGATTTGGGTTCAGGAGGAGAGAGGGGAGACCGGCTCTTCAGATGCCGACTCCGATTCTGATCCCGATTCTCGGAGCGATAAGCCCTCTATCTGGACTGTAAGCTCTGGCGGTAAGTCTTCTACGTTCGAAGGCGAGCTAGAACTGGTTCCGGACAACGGTAGGATAGTGATACGCGATGGCGAAGGCGGAAGGCATGGTATTGAGCCGGATGGTGCTCGCACAACCTATAATAAAGATGGTGTTGAGACAGAGCGTGCCTATGAAGACGGCACTGCCATCACCAGATCGGATCTGGGTTTCTTGAACGAGATCAAATTCAAAGGTCCGGATGGCGAGATGATGACCAGATCATTCGTTTATCAAAAAGGCTCAGATGGTGTGCTTCGATTTGTCGGCACTACCCTCAATGGTAAGCCGGATGAAGCGGTTGTGGACGGAGCTCTAAGAGAATTGAAAAATGGAGCCGGGTTCGACAGTGTCAAGCCGGAAGACCTTGGTGCTTACATAGACTATGATGATCGCACGGGTCTGAAATCGATCAGGCAATCTAAAGATGTTGAATCAAAATCCAAGGCGATTAAGTATGTAGATATTCACGGGCGAGTGGAGGAGCGCAACGAGAACGGTGAAATCATTGAAAGATAAATGTCTAGCCTTTCTTTTTCTCTGCCAGTCTCAGCACTGTAACCGGTATTGCCCAGTAAATATTCTCGGATAATTTAAAAGCCGCTATTTCATCCGTGGTTAAATCAATATACGCACTGATTGTAGTGCCTTCATTCTCCTTTGTGAGTTCCGGCAAGTAAACTCTTCTTTTCAATATGCATCTATAACTTCTGTCTTTGCCTTCCAGGGTTATCTCATAGCGTTGCTCATCCACAATCTTTGTGGCACCGTCATCGGTGCTGATACTTACTTTTTCTATAATAGGATTTAGTTCCTTCAGAATGAGATCAGCCGGCTCTGAATAGTTGACTATCTGGGAATACCGATCGTAGGCGAAAGACTCTTTGTCTCCTTTGAAAGCGAGGATGGCGAAAGCCAGAGGAACGCAGGCCACGCTGCCCATGTAAAAATACTCCAGGGTCCCGGGAGTTCCCATATCCAGCAAAAAGAAAATGAAAAGTATTGCGGCTAGACCCGATACTATGGTGAGACCGATAAGTACGAAACTTCGTCCTTCCGAATCTATGGAATCTGGGTGGTAATTTATTTTTCTGCCGGCCATTGTCCTAATTATACTTCAAAAAACTAGCTTTCAAGGTTGCCAATCTGCCAAGATAGTGAGCAGCTTCCGGTTTCGTCTCCCTTCAGTTAAAAGATCTTCCAGTGATATCTCTTACCATCAACAACGTGCCTGTCCTCTTCGCCCAGGGATTTTCCAGGGAGGACTCTGAAATCATACTTGACTTTGTCCGGGAAGCAAATCATCTCAGCACCACTTACCGAAACACAGTTCTTTTCATCGATACTCCCGCAACTACCCACCTGGTGGATACTGTTCATCACTTGAAAACAGAGGGGGTACGGGTTATCTTTCGCGATCATCATGGAGTAGCAGGAGAACCTGAAAATGTTCGGGACGAACAGAAGCAGAAAGCCTGCCAGAAATTAGAACAACTCCTGGGCGATGACTGTGTCATAACCTTCCGGGATTTGCACCCTGCTTGCAGCACCCTGGTGGAGGTTGGGGAATTCGCGGATGCACTGGCAATAATCGCCGATCCGGATGCCGATGGATTGACAGCTGCCATGAAAGCGGCCGGCATTTCCTATCCTGAGCTGGACGAGGATGCGGCGCTTTTGGATAGCGAGCCTGCCGTGCAGATGAAAGGATCCAGGATTTCTTCTTATCTGGCCATGGGACTGGCCACTTTGCCATCCTATGATCCGGAGAGGCCTAGGGAGAGGGAGCGAATTCAACAGAAGTTGTTCAGCGATTGGGTGGAGGCGGTCCAGGGGAGCCAGGCGGCAATGGAGCGGCTGAAAGAGCTTGAAACTCGCTATCAAGAAGCCAGAGCCGTGGCTTTGCGTCTCTCCGATTCAGCGCAAAAAGTGGCTGAATATACAGTTCTTGTGGATGCTACCGGAAATGAAGTGTTCGATGTCGGTACTCTAAACGGGGTTCTAGAGGGGCAGGCTGATACACGTATAACCGTGCTGAAAAAGGATAAGGGTCCAATCGCCGCGCTCCACGGTATTCAGTACAGTCTTTCCGTTGCCAGACCATTTCACCCGCAGATTGATTTGCGCAAACTCTTGCCCGCCCATGCTAATAGTGACCCTGCCAGTGGTATTATAAGCAACGTCTCATTCCTGCTGCATGTCTCTGAGTCCGTATGGCATGAATTTGTTCTTCCCGGGTTGAAGTCAGGCGTATATAGGACCTGAGCAGATCGACTTAATTTAAGTTGATTTATTTGTTAGAATCATTCCGGTGAAGTTCATCGAGGGATTTGATTAAGCCTTGGCGAAAATTCTTGTTGTGGAAGACAATCTTGATTTGAAGGAGATGCTCCGTACTCTTCTTGAACATGATCATCACCGGGTGGAGACCCTGAGTGATGGAACCGAAGCATCTTACGCTCTTCAACTGGACAAATTTGACTTGATAATTCTCGATTGGGAACTTCCCGGAAAACATGGGGTGGATTTGTGTCGTGAGTTCAGGGGGCGCGGAGGTTTGACGCCGGTTTTGATTCTCACCGGACGTCGAGAGATAGATGACAAAGAAGCCGGCTTCGATTCCGGAGCAGATGATTACCTGACCAAACCTTTTCATCCACGCGAACTTCTATCAAGGGTAAAGGCTCTTTTGAGAAGAGTTGGTGCCCAGATGAAAGATGATGTTTTGAAAGTCGCCGATCTGGAAATGGATCCGGCAAAGTTTACCGTCAAGCGCGGAGGCAAAGATTTAAATCTTCTTCCCCGGGAGTTCTCCTTACTGGAATTTATGCTTCGCCACCCGGAGCAAGTTTTTAGCAACGAAGCGCTTCTCGAACGAGTCTGGCAATCTGACTCTGAATCGACGGCTGAAGCTGTGCGCAGCACAATGAAGCGATTGCGTAAAAAGTTGGATGGTGATTTCGATACCAAGTTGATTCACACCGTTCACGGTGTGGGTTATATATTGAAAAATACGCCTTCAGGCGGGGATTCGTCTTGAAGATAGTCTATAAAGGCCTGGCATTCATCAGTTTGATACTGGTAATTCAGCTCTGTTTTGTTCTGGCCCTTTTGAATCTCATAAATGAAGCGGAGAAGACCGCAGGAGAACAAGCCCAGGCGAAATTGATTGTGGGCCATACCAATCATTTAATTCATACTTACTACGACGCGGCTAATACTCTTAAAAAGTACTTCCTATCCCGGGATGCTGACTCCAACGAAAAATATGAAGCAGTATTGGATAAAGTTCCCCAGGAGATTGCATGGTTATCAAAAAATCTTAAAGGTGACCCCGAAGCCAAAAGTGCGCTGAAGAGAATTGAGGCAAAGTCAAAACGAATCTCGAACTTTTTGAGAGAAGCGAAAAAGACTGCCGATGAGGAGAGTATTGTCACGGCGATTCCAATGCTTGGTGATTTCCGAGAGAAGATTCAACCTCTATTCGATGGTCTGGTGGTGGACGCTGATCAACTGATAAAGAAGCAAGAGAAAATCCTGGAGAACAACCCTGCTCAGCAAGCTGAAGAGCGAAAACAGTTGAGACAGATTTTGTACTATGGTATTGCTGCCAATGTCATAGTGGCAATCTTTTTGGCTCTCTATTTTCTTAAAAGCATTGTGCATAGGGTTGATATCCTGATGGAGAACACGAGAAGACTGTCCGTCGGCAAAGAACTCAAGCCGGTCATGCGAGCCTCCGACGAAATAGGTCAGCTGGATAAGACCTTTCATAGAATGGCAGATCAGTTATCTGAGGCAAGGCGCAAGGAGAGGGCAATTCTGGATAACGCACTCGATGTAATCTGTGCTCTCGACAAAAATTGCAGGTTTCAGGAGGTCAGTCCTGCCAGTATTGAGTTATGGGGATATGAGGAAGACTTTCTTCTTGGACACCGGCTTCAGGAGTTCATCGCCGAAGACACCCTTGCCTATGCCGAAGAGATGTTTGAGCGCGCCAGGCAAAGCAGTCTCGACTCACCTTTTGAGTCTAAAGTAAGAAAGGCGGATGGGGGCTATATCGACACATTGTGGTCGGTTCAGTGGAATGAAGAGGATAGTACTTTCTATTGCGTGGCTCACGATATTACCGATAGAAAGCGAGCCGAAGA
>JAUIJG010000384.1 GCA_030431355.1 bacterium | reverse complement strand
GAGGCGGTGTAAAACTTCCGCTTCTTGCTTGAAGCGCTTGACAATTGTCTCGTCTCCAAGTCCCTGGGTTCTCAGGGCCTTCACCGCCACTATTTTGTTATTGGTCAGGTCTTTGGCTTTGTATACAAGGCTCATTCCACCTTTTCCGAGGACGGAGAGAACATAGTAGCGATCTTTGAGAAGAACACCGACAAGCAAGTCTCTTTTGTCCCGGGGTTTTCTGACACGAAATCCCACGTTCTTTTGTCCTTTCTGAAAGGCGTCTTTCTTGAAAGGAACGTGGATATATCTGATTGTGTCTTCAGTTAGCATCAAGCGTTTTCGCTTGCTCCAGGGACTAGTTTTTTACCGGTTCTACTTGACTACGTAAGGCTCTAGCCATATTGAATGTTCCCAGGCGCACCGCAGAATAATCCTTTGGAGCGGTCTTTCGAGAATAGCAAACCGCGTTTAGCACTATATATAATATCACTCTCTCTTTAGTAGAGATGGCTTATAAATTGAGTAAGAAAGAGAATTAGAAAGTGATGGCGTTTATCAAGATCTGAACGATACCCATAACCGCTCCTATGACACCACCAAAGTATTCCAGGGCTTTCAGCTCATTTTTGCAGATTCGTTTCACCAGATATTCCAGCTGTCTGGGTGTGAAGAGATCAATTTTGCTGACAATTAGTCCATGCACACCAAGCTTGGGAATCGCTTGCTCCACCAGCTCTCCCAGCTCTCTTTGCAGATAAGAATAGGTGAAGTTTGCCACCTGACGTTTGGTTCTATCCAGTGCTTCTTTCGGAATGCTGGCTGGATTGAAAGTGACGATGGCGTGCTGCACGGTTACCATCGCTTCATCTTCCAGTTTTCTTGAGGCATCTATTAAGTCTTCTTTGTGTTCGATGATAAATGCTTCTACAAATTCGATTACATTTCTCTTCAGACGATTCACATTGTCGAGAGGCATGGAGCGCAGGTCAAAGTTGGTTATCTGAACCGCAATCTGGTGCTTCACACCGAATCGCTTTATCAGATCTTCGATCAGTTTATGGGCTTCTTTCGGCTCATTTTCCAAAAAGCTTTTCCACTCATAACAAATCCGTTTTATGCCTACGATTCTGGCCAGAAGCCTGTATGGACCTCCGGCGTATGCGTTGATAGATTCATCCAGAGCATTGATATTTTGCGGATTGAGCACTTTCAAAATAGCCAGTCTTACTTTTTCCGCAGTGAGGAAATTTTCCATGAATCGGTCGGCTAGCTCGGTTGCCTGGGTCATGTTTATTCGGCTGGAGAGGACTATTTGATCGAAGATTTTATCGGTGATAGCCGGGATTCTGGTGTCATTTTTCTCTTCCAGAGATTCTATGGTTGTTTTGATGAAGTGCTGAAGCAGAGTGGGACTCAGGTGCGCCATCTCTGAGGCCAGCCTGTGCAATTTGGCTGTGTCTCGAAACTCCTTCAATAAAACTGAGTCTATAAACAGATCTACCGTTCGATATATATTCTCTTCGGTGACAAGCTCCTGGGCTCTCTTTCTAATGTCTGAGGGGGTCAGTAAGGTATCGGTGATGGTGGTTGCCACCGCCTGGGCTAACTTAGCCTGACGCTTTGGAAAGATGCCCGGAGTAAAAGGAATTTGATATTTGAGGTAGGGAATATACCAGGCTTTGTAAGGGCGAAAGAGCATTTTTACGGCGCACCAGGTTGCTATCCAACCGTGGAAGCCGAAAAGTATCGGAGGCAAAATGACATCGACAAAGATAGCCTCTCGGCTTGCAAAAAGGGCGAATAAGTCAAACCCAAAGTTCATGTCAGTTTCCGTGTACTAAATGTCTCAATAGTTATTTTAACCACATTTATATATATCAAGTCTTTGAGCATTCTTATAACCATATGCTTCTGGAAGATTCCAGTTCTTGTCCGGCGCCAACTATAATTATGTCGTGGATAAAAACAACAATTACTATTTTAAAAGATCGAGGGTGCTTTCCGCCGGAACGCTTCTCAAATGTCTACTGATTTCAGGTCTCTTGCTGGGCCCGGGTTGTGGACCTGGCTTTGCTCTTGGTACTGAAAAGCCCTGGAGAAAGATCGCAGAGAAAGGTGATCTGCTTTATCAGAAACGGGCTTATCATGCTGCGGCCAGTGTGTACAAGCAGGCTGTCGATATGAACAATGACAACTGGCAACTGCATCTTCGCTATGGCAGAGCGCTTTCTCGAATAGGAAGAAGCAAAGAGGCTCTGGCTGAGCTTTTTCAGGTACTTTTTCTAAACGATAAAGAGCCGCTTTTGAATGTACCGGCCCGGGCGGAGATAGCAGCGATTCTTTTGAAACAAGGGAACTATGATGAGGCTGGCGGCCAGCTAAAACAGATTCTTGAACTCAATCCGGAAGATATGGATGTGCGTGGTAACTACGCTGTTTGTCTCGAACGGCTGGGGTTCATCGAGCTTGCCGTGGAAGAGTTCAATCTGGTGGCAAGGGCGAGACCGAACAGCTCGGTGGCTTTTTATAATCTTGGCAATGCGCTCTTTAAAAAAGGTGATTTTGAGCGGGCTAAATTGTCATTTAAACGGTCAATCGGACTTAATCCCAACAATTATCTTGCCATAGTGGCTCTCGGTCGCTCCCATATGGCCCAGGAAGAAAATCAACTTGCCCTCATCGTTTTGAAGAAAGCGGTGGAGCGCAATCCCTCCAACCACTATGCTTACCTGGCTCTCGGTGAGCTCTACGAAAACACGGGGGCAAAAGGTGATGCCCTGGAGGCATATAAAAAAGCTATACAAATTAGCCCAAGAGATCCCGCATCTAAAGCAGCATTGTCCAAACTGTTGGATAATTCAAAAAGTTTGGTCGCCGGAGACCGCCTGAAATTGATGAGGTAATTATTTTATGAAATTGCATGTACTGGGATCTCTGACCTTAGGAACACTAATTCTCTTGGGCCAGGGTGGACCTTTGAGTGCCGCCGAGAAAAGCAAGCAAAGCCAGGAAGACATAAAACGGGCAATCATCAGATATAAAGCAGGTATCGGTGCCAATCCAAATAACGCGAAAACACGCATGAGTCTTGGTCAGGCTTATCTGGTGGATGGCAATCTCAAGGGTGCTCTCGAGCAATTCGAAGCCGCCTCCAAGATAATTCCCAACAAAGCTGAGCCTTATCTGGGCATGGCCAGAGTACATACCCGACAGAAGGATGATAAGCAGGCATTAAAGGCCCTTAAGGAGGCAGTTTTAAGGGATCCTAATAATGCGGATATACATTACAAACTCGGACAGATGTATCTGCGCCTGAAAGATGACAAAGAATCGGTAAAAGCATATCGAAAGTCTATAAAGTTGGAACCCAAGTTCGGTCCTGCCCATAGAGAACTGGGAATGGTACTGGGTTTGATGGGTCAGCTGGACGATCAAATTTTTGAGGAGAAGAAAGCTCTGGAGATCAATCCCCAGGATGCCGAAGCCCTCTATTACCTGGCTAACGCTTATTTGCACAAAAACAAGAGCGAAGAGGCTGCCAAATGTCTTGAGAAGTGTGTCGGTTTAGACGGCAAAAACGCTGAAGCCTTCTGGCTTTTGTCCGGTATCAAAGCTGGTCAGAAAAAGTTCGATGAGGCCCTGACTTCTGCGCAGAAGGCTGTTGAAATCAGGCCTTCCAACCAGCGATTCCAAAAAACTCTGTCAAAAATCAGAGCAGCAGCCGAAAAGAACAAATAACTTTAAGTTACAAATAGGTTCTGGCCCTCAGGTAATTTTGGGGTAGGTGAAAAGACTCCGAATAACCTGTTGGCAACCTTTTGTGATACAGGGTCTGGTTTGAAAAGCTTAACTATATGAGCGGCTTTCGACCTTGCAAATGAAAGGTAAAGGTCCTAACATTTATCGGAGTTATGACATAACCGCCAGCAAGTGAGGCCATCGTGCCTCTCCAAACATATTGGTCGGTACTGTCAGGAATATATAGATTAGATCGCGTAATTTTTGTAAGAGGTTGAATAGCCGTGCCAGAGCAAGCGGAGAACAAGTCCGAAAAGGCTAGAGAGTTTGAGCTAAAAGCTGACATTAAAGTAGTTGGTGTCGGTGGAGCCGGCTCGAATGCAGTAAACAGAATGATTGCCGCCGGGTTGAATGGTGTTGAATTCTGGGCGTGTAACACAGACGCTCAAGCACTAGAGCTATCGGCTGCTAAAAACAGACTACAAGTCGGAGCCAAACTGACTAGAGGTTTGGGCGCCGGCGGAAATCCTCAGGTTGGCATGAAGGCTGCCGAGGAGAGCCGTGAAGAGATAGCAAACGCTATACAAGGATCGGACATGGTATTCATCGCCGCCGGTATGGGTGGCGGAACAGGTACCGGAGCCGCTCCCATTGTGGCTGAAGTTGCCAAAGAACTTGGTGCCCTCACCGTCGGTGTTGTATCCCGTCCCTTCTTCTTCGAAGGCAGACGCAGAGCCAATCAAGCGGAAGAAGGCATTAACGAGATCAGAGCCAAAGTAGATACTCTAATTGTTATTCCTAACCAGAAGCTTTTAGAAGTAGTTGATCACAGAGCCTCCATGCAAGAAGCCTTTGTCGAAGCTGACAAGGTATTGATGCAAGGTGTGCAAGGTATATCCGACATCATCACCGTGCCGGGTCTGATCAACGTTGACTTCGCCGATGTCAAAGCGGTTATGCAAACCGCCGGTTCAGCACTTATGGGTGTTGGAAGAGCCAGTGGAGAAGGAAGGGCAGTGGAAGCGGCTCGCAACGCCATCAACAGCCCGCTGCTTGAAAGTACTGTGGATGGTGCTTCCGGCGTTATCTTCAGTGTTACCGGTGGTCCGGACCTTACTCTGCATGAGGTTCAGGAAGCCGCCAATGTCATCTATCAGTCTGTCTCTGAAGATGCCAACATTATATTTGGTGCCGTTCTAGATGATCGTCTCCATGGAGAGGTGCTTATCACAGTCATAGCCACGGGTTTTGACATGGTTGCCCAGCCTCCTGAGAATGCTTTCGTCAGACCTCAAGAGCGGGTTCAACCCCAGGTTCAGCAGCAACAGCAACTGCAGCAGGAGCCGACACCGCATCACGTGACTGCGGAGTCTTCTTATACTGATCTGCAA
>JAUIJG010000383.1 GCA_030431355.1 bacterium | reverse complement strand
GCTGACACGCCCTCGCAAAAACTTTCTACGTTGAAGTACCGGAAACTGTTTTCTTATTTTTGTGACTGTCTTAACGAATTCAAGAAACTCTCTCTCTTTCTCATCGAGATGCCAGTTGGTCCAGCTGATGTCGTTGTCCTGGCAGTAGGCGTTGTTGTTTCCTTTCTGGGTTCGCCCTACTTCGTCGCCACCACTGATCATAGGAACCCCAAGAGAGAGCAGCAAAGTAGCCATGAAATTGCGTCTCTGTTTCATCCTCAATTTTAAAATGTCGGGATTTTTGCTGTCCCCTTCAACTCCACAATTCCAACTCTCATTATGCGACTCGCCGTCACGGTTATCCTCTTTGTTGGCCAGGTTATGCTTCTGGTTGTAACTGACCAGATCCGCCATGGTAAAGCCATCATGACAGGTGACGAAGTTAATACTCGCATGGGGGCTGCGTCCGGAGTGCTCGTATAGATCGCTGGAACCGGTCAGACGAGTGGCCATCTCTCCCACCAATCCTTCGTTACCCTTCCAGAATCGTCGGACTGAGTCTCTGTATTTGCCGTTCCACTCCGTCCAGAGCACCGGGAAATTACCAACTTGATAGCCGCCCTTACCGAGGTCCCAGGGCTCGGCTATGAGTTTGACTCTGGAGATGACTGGATCTTGCTGGATAACATCGAAGAAAGCGGAGAGCTTGTCCACATCATAGAGTTCTCTAGCCAGAGCAGAGGCGAGGTCGAAGCGGAATCCATCCACATGCATCTCCTCTACCCAGTATCTGAGACTATCCATGATGAGCTGCAACACGTTAGGATGCAACATGTTTAGCGTGTTTCCGCACCCGGTGTAATCCACATAGTATCTTCTTTGATCCGGATCGGTTCTGTAGTAGCAAAGGTTATCGATGCCTCTGAAAGACAGAGTAGGACCTAGATGATTGCCCTCCGCCGTGTGGTTGTAAACCACATCCAGTATCACTTCTATTCCGGCCGCGTGTAGAGAACGCACCATCATTTTAAATTCTTGCACGGCAGAGAGCATAGAATCCGGCCGGGCAAAACGCGTATCCGGAGCGAAGAAGGAGAGCGTATTGTACCCCCAATAGTTGGTCAAGCCGCCCTGGGCAAGATAGTTGTCCGCCACGCTCTGATGGATAGGCATCAGCTCTATAGCTGTCACACCTATGGATTTCAAATGACGAATCACAGGCTCCGTGGAAAGTGCCAGGTAAGTACCACGTATATCGTCCGGAAGACCAGGGAACTTTCTTGTTAAGCCTTTGACATGCGCTTCATAAATAATAGTCTCGTTCCACGGGGTATCGGGACGAACATCGTCTCCCCAGGTAAAAGAGTCGTCTACCACCACGCATAGTGGCGCATAGGCAGCATTGTCCCGCTTGTCGAAACTCAAATCCTGACGCTTATTGCCAATCTGGTAGCTGTAGAGACTGTCATGCCATTTAAGACGTCTGGTTATCAATTTTGCGTAGGGATCAACAAGAATTTTGTTGGGATTAAACCGATGCCCATCCTCAGGCAAATACGGTCCATAGATTCGATATCCGTAAGCCTGACCGGGGTGAATATCTTTCAGATATACGTGCCAGACATTATTCGTATAGCCGGGCATAGTAATCCTGCTTGATTCACGCCTTTTGGAAGGCGAATCAAAGAAGCAGAGTTCTACTTTGGTGGCATTCTCTGAAAATATCGCAAAATTGACCCCCATCCCGTCCCAGGTAGCTCCAAGCGGATAAGGTTTTCCCGGTAAGATTCGCATTGATGAAGCTCCCCGACGGCGACTCGATGGCGGGCAAAGTGCGTTTTTATGCTCGCAGAAAGAAAAGACAAACCAAGTATATCAATTGGCTCCCGGAACATTGGGGAACCAATAAGAAGGCTTAGTAAATTAAAGGTGCCTAACTTCAAAGTTTCCTCTTTGCAATAATATCAAGCCAATCTCGCAGCATTCCGATGCTCAAATAAATTGAGGAGAACCTGACTTTGAATAAAGTAACGCAGAAGTCCACAATAGCTCTCACTGCTATCGCTCTGGCCATGGGTCTCGGTGGCGCCATAGCCCAGACGGTAACTCCGGGTCTCATTCCGGCAGGAAGTTGTTCTCTGCCCCAGGGCAAATACCTGCTCACCAATATCAACACCGGCAACGCGCTTTATGTGGAGATTGACAGCCAGGGCAAGCTTATGGCTCAAGATCCCAAAGCGCTTCGCTTCGAGGTCGCCTCCGGCGCAGGCTCGGTCCCAGTAAGCTCGACAATCTCCAACCCCGCGACCTCTACCACCACCAGTCCGACACCGGCAACAAAAGGAGGATTATTCAACACTCTCCTCCAGCATGGTGTTAACTCGCTGATGGCACCAAATCAAACACCAGCAAATTAGGCAACATACTGTTGTCAAGGCAATAGTATTAGATTTGTATATATAAAAATCGACAATACCTATTACAATAGTATTTGTCGGACCAATTTTGGACGCCTGGAAATCCAATTGCTCCCCTGTCGGATAGTCTCTCGAAGTCCCATGGCACTGCAATTAATAGCTCTTTTGCGCTCCAGGGGTCTTCTCTCATAGAAATAGAAGCGATCTTTTACGATGGTAAGTCACGATTCAAAACTAAATCTAAGCCCCGAATTGAAAAGCGACTCCGAATCCGAGGCCCAGGCCTATTCGGAAATCCAGAAGAATAAGATGGTCGATAACGCGGATTCTAAAGTTGCCGATAAAGCAGAGAAATCCGATTTCGTCACCATCTCCAACCTTGAATCCCTGGATGACCCGAGGCTTTACATAAATCGAGAGCTGAGCCTCCTTGCTTTCCAATGGCGTGTTCTGGAAGAAGCCCAGGATGAAAGAAACCCGCTTCTGGAAAGGTATAGATTCCTATCCATCGTGGGCTCCAATATCGACGAATTTTTCATGGTCCGGGTTGCCGGTCTGAAACGTCAGCTGGAAGCCGGTACCCAGAAAGCCGGACCGGATGGTCTGAAACCGAAGGAGCAGCTGGAAGCTGTCGGTCAGGAGGTCAATCGTCTTCTGGTAAACGCCCAGCAATGTTTGCGAGATTCCCTTACTCCGGCTTTGAGGGAAGCGGGCATAAAGATTCTCCGCCATGAAGATCTGACCCAGGAGCAAAAGGATGATGTGGAGCATATCTTCCTTCACAAGATACATCCCGTGCTTACTCCCATGGCCTTCGACCCCGGCCATCCGTTCCCCCATATATCAAACCTGAGCCTCAACCTGGCGGTACTCATAAGAAAGTCGAGCGGCGAGGCCCGATTTGCTCGGGTTAAAATTCCCGACACCCTGCCCCAGCTCATTCCTGTTATTAGACCAGCAGGCAAATCGATTCGCTGCGGCTCCAGCGAGGACAACACCTATATCTGGCTGGACGACCTGGTCAAGGCTCACCTGGACACGCTATTCCCAGGGATGACGATCCTGGAAGCCCACCCCTTCCATGTCACCAGGGATGCGGAAGTAGAAATTCAGGAGTGGGAGGCAGGCGACCTTCTGGAGACCACGGAAGAAGGAATCAGACAGAGAAGATTCGGCGACGTGGTGCGCTTGCAGGTAGACAGGGCCATGCCGGCGCATGTCCTGGACATTTTGATGACCAATCTTCAGATCAAGTCCCATGATGTTTTCCTGGTGGAGGGGCATATCCCCCTGACCAGTCTCAAGCACATCGCCTCTCTAGATGTACCTGAATTGAAGTTTCCCCATTTCTCTCCCGTAGTGCCTAATGTTCTCAATCCTGACGCCCAGGACGACGATGAGTTCATGGCAGTAAGCAGAAGGGATATCCTCCTGCACCATCCCTACGATTCTTTCCAACCCATAGTCAATCTCATTAATAAGGCGGCAAAAGATCCTTCCGTCCTTGCCATCAAAATGACCCTCTACAGAGTGGGTAAAAACTCACCCGTGGTTGAAGCACTCCTTAGAGCCATGGAGAATGGGAAACAGGTTGCGGTCGTGGTCGAACTAAAAGCCCGATTCGATGAGGAGAGCAATATCGAATGGGCGAGAGCTCTGGAAAATGAAGGAGTTCACGTGGTCTATGGACTGATCGGTTTAAAAATCCATTCCAAAGTTCTGATGATAGTCAGAAGGGTGGGAGATTCTATAAAGCGCTATGTCCACCTTGGTACAGGCAACTACAACCCGGTTACGGCCCATCTCTACACGGACCTGGGCTTGCTTACCTGCGATGATACCATCGGAGCAGATACCACCGACCTCTTCAATTATCTGACCGGCTATTCCGCCAAAACCGACTACGCAAAACTGCTTGTCGCTCCCATCAATCTGAGAAAGAGGATGGAGGCGCTAATAGTCCGGGAGATCGAGAACCATAAATCTGGCAAGCAAGGTCACATCATTTTTAAAATGAATTCGCTGGTGGACGAGAGAATTATCGCCCTTCTTTACCAGGCCTCCCAGGCCGGAGTAAAAGTGGATCTTCTTGTCCGCGGCATATGTTGCCTGAGACCCGGCATCAAAGGCGTAAGCGAAAACATAAAAGTGCGCAGTATTCTGGGTCGTTTTCTGGAACACAGCCGGGTCTATTATTTTGCCAATGGCGACAACGAAGAGATATATGTGGGCAGCGCCGACCTGATGCCTCGCAATCTTGACCGCCGGGTGGAAGTGGTCTTTCCCATAGAAGATCCCGGTCTCTCCAATTACATCAAAGAACATCTTCTAGAGATTTACATGAACGACAATCTTAGAAGTCGCATTATGGATGCAGATGGACACTACACCAGACTGCACCCGGAGAATGAAGAGGAAGGTCTGGATTGCCAGAAGTATTTCATCGAAAATGACGCAGCAAGCTGGTCCGATAGATGACTGAGAAGAAGTGGATTGAACTCTCTCTAATCCTATCTCTATTGCTCCTCCCTACTCTCTTTCTTAGCTCCTGCAACTCTTCTTCCTCCAAGAAGACCAATGCGTTGTGGCGGTTCGTGGCCCCCAGGCAGATGCAGTGGTCCGGCTATGGTCTGGCCTTGAGTCCGGTGATTGAGAAAAACTATGTCATCTACGCGGCAGGATATCACTGGCAGAATCAAGTCTATCTCTTTGTGGTTGACCAGAA